>CAYRAE010000021.1:0-17848 GCA_964422175.1 uncultured Luteitalea sp.
CGGCCGTCGCGCGACGCGTGTCGAACTGGCTGGGCCCGACAGGCTTCGACAGACTGCCCGGCCCACTCGCGGGGTGGACACGCCACCGCCATTTCCCGCCGATGGCGCGCGAGACGTTCACGGAGCGATGGGCCGGCACCCGGCAACCGGCAACCGGCAACCGGGCACGGCACGGCACGGCAACCGGCCCACCACGGGTGCGGCTGGCGCCGGACGGGGCGCCCCGCCCGCCCGCAAGCGCGTCTCCCGTACAAGGGCCGTTCGCGCTGAGGACGGGTGGGGCTGTCCGGCGACAGGACCCGCACCCCGGCACGGGCAACGTCGATCTCTTCCCTCGGTCTTTGAGAGAGAAACTGGACGCCGGCGGGGCCGAGGTGGCGCATCCCGGGGTGTTCCGTCAGCACACGCTTACGCTCGACGTCGACGAGGCGATCGCTCGATTCACCGCGGCGTGCGAAGCCGTGGGGGGCCGTGTGTCGCGCGTGGCGTCGGCCGACGAGGCGGCCGCGGTCGTGGTCGACTACCTGACAGCGCCCGAGTGGCGCCGCGACGGACGCGAGGACATTGCCCCATTCGTATCGTGGGACGCCGCGCACCTGCCGTTGCCCGACCTGCCGGCGCTGCTCGACGCGCGCGGCGCGCCACGCCTCGACGCGGACGTCAACGCCGACCAGCCGACGCGCCTCACCGACTACGCGCGCCTCGACGCCGCCATCGTCGGCGTGACGGGGGCTGACGCGGCGCTCGTCGATACGGGCTCCGTGGTGCTGCTCCACGGCGACGGACGCGGCAGACTCGTGTCGCTGCTGCCCCCCATCCACGTCGCGCTGGTGCACGTCGACCGCCTGCGTGCGACACTCGGCGAGATGATTGCCGCCACTCCCCTGCTGCCGCGCGACAGCGCCAATGTCGTGGTCGTGACGGGCCCCAGCCGCACCGCGGACATCGAGATGTCGCTCACGCGCGGCGTCCACGGCCCGCGTCTCGTGCACGTGGTGTTCGTCGGATGAACCGCCTGTCACCAGCGACGCGCGAGACCGTCGTGCGCGGCGGCGGACTCGCGGTCGCGACGGCGGGCTGCGTCGCGCTGCTGTGGCTCTTCGTGCACCAACCCACGAGCCTCGACGAGCTGACAGGCAGCGTGGCCGCCACCGTCGGCGCGTACACGATCAACCAGGCCGACTTCGATCAGGGCCGACAGTACTTCGACGCCGACAAGTTCGTCGAGGCCCGCGCCGCGTTCGCGCGCGCCGACCCCGCCGCACGAGACGCGCGCACGCAGTTCTTCGTCGCCTACAGCTACTACCGCCAGGGCTGGGGCCGCTTCTACAGTGACGATGCGTTGTTTGCCAAGGGGTTGGCGACGGTGAACCGCGCGATCGCGCTGGCGCCGGACGGACGCCTGCAGGTGGACGACACGGGCCTCGGCATGACGACGGGCGACGAGTTGAAAGCGGAGCTCGAACGCGGACTGGCGCGCGACGTGACGGACCTGAATCCGTTCCGCGTGCTGCGGGAGCGCCGATGACCGGTCACGACGACCATCCGGTGCGCGTGACGGCTGTCGAGTCGCAGCCGCTGCCCTGGTCGCATCTCGCCGTGCGTGAAGCCGTGGTGCTGCCCATGCTGCTGATCTTCGTTTCGGCCGGCGGCGGCTTCCGCTCGGGCGTGACAGACGGCGCGTGGCGCTTCCTTCCGCCGACGCCGATGGCGCTCGTGCTCGGCATCCTGCTGGTCGGCGTACTCGTCCGCACGGGTGTCGTGGCGCCGTGGGTCCTCGTCGGACCGCAGCGACACGGACTGGCCAACGTCAACGGCGCGCTGCTGCTCGTGACACTGCTCGTGGCGTCGGCGCAAGTGTTCACCGCACTGTCGCCCGAGTCCGGACTCCTGTCGGTCCTCGCCGCCGTGTTCTTCCTGCTGCTGCTCGTCAACACGCTCGCGGCGCGGCCCACGCGCGCACGCGCGATGCAGAGCCTCGGCGTGGTGCTGCTGTCGGCGTTCGTCCTGAAGTACGTCGTGCTCGACGCGCTCTACGCCCCCGCCGGCAGCCTCGCGCGAAAGGTCGTGACGACACTGCTCGAAGGCGTGTCGCTCGGCGCACTGGGCTACACGCCGCATGGACCGGCGACGGCGTACGTGACGTTCGTGGTGATCCTGGCGTATCTGTTCGCGCTGGTGCTGTTGCCTGGCGAGGAGACGCGCGTCAGCGAGCGGCGCACCACTGACGCACGGCTCGTGCTGCCAGATCGGGACGATCGCTGATCACCCCGCGCACGCCCCAGTCGAGCAGGCGCGTCATGTCGGCCGGGTCGTCCACGGTCCATACGGCGACAGGCAGCCCCGCCCGCGTGGCGGCGCGCACGAATCGCGGTGAGACCACGCGCAGGCGTCCCGCCTTCTCCGGTACCTGGATCGCGCGAAACGGCGTGTGCCGCGGGGCACACGCGGCCCACGATCGATAGAGGAACCGGCGGATCTCTTCGCGCGCCGCGCTCGACACGACGTCGGCGCCTTCCGCGCGTGCGGTGCGCACCACGGCGTCCTCGAACCCGGCGAAGCAGATGCGATCGATCGCCCCAGCGGCCCGCGCGGAGGCGACTGCCTGTCGGGCCAGGTCGGGATCGCGCCCCTTCAGCTCCATGATGATCGGGATGTCCTGATAACGCGCGAGCACCTCGTCGAGTCGCGGGATCGCGCAGTCCCTGCCCCGCCACGCCTGACCGTCGATGTCTGTGAAGTGCCAGCCGGCGTCGAGCTGCGCCAGCGCGTCGGCGGTCCGTGCCGAGAGTGGTCCGCTGCCGTTCGTCGTGCGTTCGAGGGTCTCGTCGTGGTGCACCATCACCACGCCATCGCGCGACAGCCGCACGTCGAACTCCAGCCCGTCGGCGCCGCACGCCAGCCCGTTATCGAACGCCGCGATGGTGTTCTCCGGCCGCAACCGCGACCCGCCGCGGTGCGCGAACACCAGGGGGCGATCGAGCGACAGGACAGCGTGGGTCATGGAATGCCGCCTGTCCTCCGCCACCACTGTCTCCGTCACCCGGCGAGCTTCAGGAATTCCGCACGCGTCCGGGCGTCGCTCCGGAAGGTGCCGAGCATGGCGCTCGTGACGGTGGCGGAATTCTGCTTCTCCACGCCGCGCATCGCCATGCACAGGTGCGTGCCCTGCATGATCACGCCAACGCCCAGGGGATCAACGATCTCGCGGATGCATTCGGCGATCTCGTTCGTGAGGCGCTCCTGCACCTGGAGACGACGGCTGAACACGTCCACCAGACGCGGGATCTTGCTGAGCCCGACCACGCGCGAGCGCGGGATGTAGGCCACGTGGCACTTGCCGAAGAACGGCAACATGTGGTGTTCACAGAGACTGTAGAAATCGATGTCCTTCACGATGACCATCTCGCTGTAGTCCACCGTGAAGAGCGCGCCGTTGATGATCTGGTCGACGTCGGCCGCGTACCCGCCGGTCAGGAACCGCAGCGACTTCTCGACTCGCTCCGGTGTCCGTTGGAGGCCCTCCCTGTCAGGATCCTCGCCGAGCTGCTCCAGCAGCGTCCGGATGAGCGTCTGCATCAGGTCAGTCTACCGGATTCGGCCTTCGGCAATCGGCCTTCGGCCGTCGGAGCGGCACAAGGCTTGGCCTTCGGGCCAGGACCTCAGGCCTTTGGACTTTATCCTTTCCCGTAAGCCGTAAGCCGTAAGCCGTAAGCCGTAGGCCGTAAGCCGTGAGCCCTAAGCCGCGAGAGTCTTTCCGCGCTACGATTCGTCCCACGGTGTTCCAGCAGGGTTCGGATGAGCGTTTGCCTCAGGTCTGTCTCTCTCTCGGCCGCGATGGTGCTCTGCGTGTCTCCGCACGCGGCGGGACAGACGCTTGCGACGGCCGATGCGCTCTACGCGCGGCGTGACGATCCCGTTGCGGCGCGGCAGGCCGCCGAGCACTACCTGACGCATCACAGGACCGCGCCGCAGGACTTCGTGGGGAGTTGGAAGCTGGCGCGCATGAGCTACTTCCTCGGCACGCAGGGGCGTGAGGCCGAGCGCCGGATGTGGCTCGAAACCGGCATGGCGGCGTCGGCCGACGCGATTGCGCTCAACGCGACGCGTCCCGAAGGCCATTTCTGGATGGCCGCCACCATGGGCGCGCTCGCCGAGTCGTACGGCCTGCGCCAGGGACTCAAGTACCGCACACGCATCAAGCAGGCGCTGGAGCGCGTCCTGGCCATCGATCCGAGCTACATGGATGGATCCGCGGATCGGGCGCTCGGCCGCTGGTACCACAAGGTACCCGGCCTCTTCGGCGGCAGCGCCGCCAGGGCCGAACAGCACTTGCGCAAAGCGCTGACATACGACCCGCAGTCCTCCGTCACCCTGTTCTTCCTCGGCGAGCTCTACGAGACCGAGGGCCGGCCGGCCGAAGCCCGTCGCCTGTACCAGCAGGTGCTCGAAGCGCCGGTCCACAAGGAGTACGGTCCGGAAGATCGCCTGTACAAGTCGCGCGCGCAGGCCAGGCTCCAGGCGCTCAGCAAGGGGAGCACGACGGGCCGACGGTGATGGCGCGGCTCCGCGCGAGCAGCTGAACGCACGAAGGGCGGGACCATGTGGCCCCGCCCTTCGTGTCTCTACGGAAATCCCGGCGCGTGGCGCCGGCGTCTCGAACTAGAAGCCGAGACGGACGCCCAGGTACAGGCGGCGCGGCTGGACCCACACGAGCGGGTCGCCGAAGGCGATGGCGCCGCGGCCCGTCACGATGTCCTGGTTACGCATGCTGCCCTGGTTGTCGGTGACGTTGAAGATGTCGAGGAAGAACTCCGGCTTGAAGGTGCTGTCGGTCTTCCTGTACGAGAGGCGCAGGTCGAGCTGCCCCCACGACGGGTTATCCAGCGAACCGACGGCGTCCGGCTGGAGCCACTGCTCGAGCGCACCACCCCACACGTAGGGCGTGCTCACCTGCGCGGGCAGGTTGCGGGCACCCCAGATCTCCGTGCGGCTCGAGATCGAGCCCGAGTTCCAGCGGTAACCGCCGCCGACCTCGAGGTTGAACGGGAACGAGTAGGAGCCCGCGATCTTCAGCAGGTGCGGGATGCTCCCCGGCTGACGCGCCCACTGGTGCGGCGCGCGCGGATCGAGGAAGAGCACGTCGCCCTGGTAGTCGGCGTTCGAGTCCGAGTTGGTGTTGCCGTAGGCGTGGCTGTACGTGTAGCTGACGAGCGCCTGCCAGCGATCGGCGTAGCGCTTGCGGAAGTTCAGCTCCAGGCCCTTGTAGTCGCGCTTGCCGCCCTCGAGGGTGGCGATCACGAAGTTGGAGCCCGGGTTCTTGTCGTAGCCGAAGTAATCGAGGCCCAACCAGAGCGAGTCGGGCGCGTTGATGTCGCCGTAGCCCTGGCTGCCGTCGGTCGCGTACGCGTACAGCGACAGGTCGTAGTCCTCGAGAATGTCGCGCGTCGGGCGGTACACGAAGTTCGTCCCGAAGCTCATGTTCCTGCCGAGGTCCACCTCGTACCCGACGAGGAAGTCGTCGGTGTAGGGCGTCTTGGTGGTCGGGGCGAAGAACGCGTCCTGCTGCACCGGGCCGCCACGGATGCGGTAGGTGAGCCACTGGTCGTTGATGAAGACCTGTTCGTGGCTGATGGCGCCCGTGAGCGTGCCCGCGAAGTTGGTCATGCCCATGCGGACCGGATCGTAGTAGCGGCCGTAGTAGAACGACGCCTTGTGCTTGCCGTTACCGAGCACGTCGTACGTCGCGCTGAGGCGCGGCGCGACGTTCCAGTCGAACGTGTAGATGTTGTCGCCGGTCGTGGCGAAGTGGCGCCACTGCTCGGCGCGCAGGCCGAGGTTGAGCGTCAGACGGCCGAGCGACACCTGATCCTGCACGAAGAGCGTGGCGCCCTTGGTCTGCGTGAGCTGCGGACCGTCCTGCACCTGCACCGTGCGCGAGTAGTTGATCGCGCCGTTCGGGTTGCCGTTCGTGTCGTAGTAGCTGAGCGCCGAGTTGAGCTCTGCCACGGCGATCGTGCCGTCGCCGTTCAGGTCGTAGCGGTTGTAGAACGACTGGCGGTTGGACGAGGCGTTGATCGCGGAGATCAGGCCGGTGTAGTCGTTGGCCGCGCCGGTGTTGAACGCGCGTGCCGAGAAGCCGCCTGCCGCAAGCTGTCCTGCCGTGGTGCCGGCGAGGTGCGGGGCCAGCGACGCCGTGTAGCCGACGTTGTTGATGCGCAGCGAGTTGCGGTAGTTCTCGGCGACCTGGTATTCGAAGCCACCCTTGACGAGGTGACGGCCGAAGAGCCACTGGAGCGACCCACGGAGGGAGTTCGAGTTGCGCTCGGTGATCGAGTCGGTGCCGGCACCGCCAAGCTGCTCGTCAGCCAGCGTGCGGCTGTCGGTCCCGCGATAGACGATCGTGTTGAGCGACTCGCGGATCGTCGAGAGGGTGTTGAGGTCGGCCTGGTGCTTCTGCCACGAAACGTCGGCCAGGACGTTGCCGAAGACGCGCGAGTACCCGACGCTGTAGTTGTAGCCGCCGGATTCGGTGGAGGAGTTGCGCGCGTTGAGCGTGGTACGGGTCGTCGATCCCGAGAGTGTCGTCGGGTCGGTCATGTAGATGGCGGTGATCGTGTCGTTCGAGGTCGGCGCGTACGTGCCCTTGAGGTACCCCTGCTTGTCGGTACGCTCGACGCTACGCAGGAACGCCTGCGTGTCCTGCGCCGTGACGTCGTCCTTGCGGTTCACCTGACGGTAGCTGCCGAAGAACCAGGCCTTGTTCGAGAGGATCGGTCCGCCGAGCGTGGCGGCCGTGTCGTACGACGAGAACTCGTCGGCCGGCGCGTTCTTGTTCTCGCTCACCAGGCTCGCGTTCTGGAAGTAGTAGTTGACCGTGCCCTGGAACCTGTTGCTGCCCGACTTGGTCACCACGTTGGACAGCAGGCCAGGCGTGCCCATGTACTCGGCCGGAATGCCACCCGTGAGCACCTTCTGCTCCTGGATGATCTCGGTGTTCAGGTTCGAGCCGAACGTGCCGCCCACCGGGTCGGTGATGTTGATGCCGTTGAAGTAGTAGAAGTTGTCGGTCGACGTGCCGATGGTGCCGCCGACGTCGCTGTAGTTGATGCCGCCGCGCGCCGCCGGGTTACCCGCGCCCGTGGGGTCGTTGGTCGGGAACACGCTCGGCACGAACTGCAGGTAGCTCTGGTAGGAGCGGCCGGTCGGGAGCGACTCGGTGAGCTGCAGCGTGATGTCGGCGCCGGTGACGGCGCTCTTGACGTCGACGACGGGCGTCTCGCTCGTGACCTGTACCGTTTCGGTGAGGCCGCCCACCGCCAGCGAGACGCGCAGCGTCGTCGTCTGGCCGGAACGAACCAGGACGTTCTCGTTGCGCGCCGGCGTGAAGCCCGCGAGCTCGGAGGTGACCGTGTAGCGCGCCGACGGCTCGAGGCTCACCACGAGCGCGCGGCCCTGCGCGTCGGAGACCGCCACGCGCTGCGACGTGACGTCAGCACCCGACGCCGTGACCGTGACGCCCGGCATCGCCAGTCCGTCGCTGTCGGTGACGAGCACCTCGATGGTGCCCACGCTCACTGCCTGCGCGCCCGCATAGGGCAGCACCGGCGAGGCGAGCAGTGCCAGCACCGCCGCCCACAATCCAACAAGATTCTTCATTCGTCCATCCTTGTGAAGTCCGTACTCGAGACTCGCCGGCGGAGTTTGTCAACCCCGCGCCGAGCCCTGCAATTGTTCGTATCACTGCAATATCGATGCCCCTGCGCACAGGCACGCCCGGTCAGCGCACGCGCCGCTCCAGCCAGCACTTTCCGCCGAGATCGCGTCCACAGGTGGCGTCCGACCACACCATGTCTATCCAATGGGACGAAGGGGTGATCTGAGTATTTGGATCGGCTACGTACAGGTGTGAACCGTTCACGACGCCGCTCCCAAAGCTCTTCAGTATGCATTCAAATTATCAGATCATGCGTGTTCGGCACAATGGATCTTTGGCAAATTCACTATGGAAACCTGCGAATAGTCACGGTTTCGTCACACCAGCGATCCGGTACACACCATGCAATCACCGTCTCGTCCCATGGAATGGACGGGCGGTCCACTGCCCTGTCCATCCAGACGACCTCGATCCCGCATCCAGCGGGGTCCCGTCTTCTCAGGAGGGTAGGACATGATTCGTCGCGCATTGTGGGTGCTGCTTGCAGCGGTGCTCTGCGCAACCCCGGCGCTCGCCCAGGAAACCACGGGCGCGGTGGCTGGTACAGTCACCGACAGTTCCAAGGCGGCCATCCCGGGGGCCACGGTGAAGCTCGAGGGCGGCGCCGTCAATCAGATTCAGATCAGTGACGGACAGGGCCGGTACTGGTTCGCGGCGATCCCGCCGGGGACGTACCGCCTGACGACGCAACTCGATGGGTTCGCGACGGGCCTGGCCGAGAGCGTGACCGTGGCCGTCGGCCGCACGACGACCGTCGACTTCGCGCTGAGCGTGGGTGGCGTGTCCGAGCAGATCACGGTGCAGGCCGACGCGGGGCGCGTGGACACGGCTCAGACCACGATCCAGACCAACGTCACGGCGGCCACCATCGAGAACCTGCCGAAGGGCACGACGATGAGCAGTCTGTTCAAGCTGTCGCCGGCGGCCCGTGCTGAACCACTCAGCGGCCAGTTCCAGATCGACGGCGCGAGTGGTTCGGAGAACTCGTTCATGCTCGACGGTCTCGAGACGTCGAACTACCGCACGGGTGTCCTCAACTCGAACAACAACCTGCCGTTCGAGTTCGTACAGGAGATGTCGATCAAGACCTCGGGGTTCAACGCGGAGTTCGGCGGCGCCACGGGCGGCGTGATCAGCGTCGTGACCAAGAGTGGGACCAACTCCTTCCGCGGCAACGCGGGGATCGAGTTCGAGCCCTCGAGCCTCGCGGGCGATCCGCGCGGCCGCCTGAACCGTTTCCGCACCGGGACGGGTGCCGCATTCGTGCAGGTGAACGAGTACCTCAACGACAAGAAGGACGACTACTCGTACTACTACCCCATGCTGAGCCTCGGCGGCCCGATCATGCGCGACAAGCTGTGGTTCTTCGCGGGCTACGCGCCACAGATCCACAAGGAAGAACGCACCACCGAGTACTTCACGTCGGATCCGCGCAGCCGGACGAAGACAGGTGAAGAGACATACACGCGCACCCGCAAGGGCGAGTTCTTCATGGGTCGCATGGACCTCCAGGCGACGAACTCACTGCGCCTGAACGGCAGCTACACATACAACCCGTACATCGAGGACGGTATCTTCCCGCACAGCCAGATCTCGCTCGGCAACTCGCCGCCGACCGTCAACTTCGGCGGCTCGACGGGCATCCTGTCGGGGCACAACCTCACGGAGCGTCAGGGCGGCAAGCGCGACGGCGTCAACTTCAATCTCAGCGGCGACTGGACCATCGGCGGCCGCGCGGTGTTCACGTCGCGCGTGGCCCGAGGCTACCTCAACGAACTCCTCGGCTCGAAGACCATCCCGAACGAGACGCGGTACCGCTGCGTCGGCCTGGCCCCACCGTCCGGAGCCGGTTGCTCGCTCGGCTTCGACAATCTGCCGTCGGGTAACTCCCAGATCCTCGAAGACAGTTCGGAGCGCTGGACCGTCGACAACGCCATCGCATTCGACGTGGACAATCTCGGCGGCCGCCACCAGTTCAAGGTCGGACACCAGTTCTCGCGCGTCACCAACGCCGTCGAATCCGGCTACACCAAGACGGGGCGCCTGGACCTGTACTACGGCTACACGATCAACGACCTGACCGGCCGCGACGACGCCGTGTCTGCCGACGCGATCGGCGCGGGGTTGTTTCTCCGCTTCGGCACGGTGGGAGCCGCCTCCAACACGGCCCACTCGATCTACCTCCAGGACCGCTGGCAGCCGACCAACCGCCTGACGATCAACGCGGGCGTGCGCATGGAGAAGGAAGACCTGCCGTCGTACAACGGCTATGCGCCGCCGATCAACTTCGGCTGGGGCGACAAGGTGGTGCCGCGTCTCGGCGTGGCGTACGACGTGACGGGCGATGGCCGCACGAAGGCCTTCGCGAGCTTCAACAAGTTCCAGGACCGTCTCAAGTTCGAACTGCCGCGCGGTTCGTTCGGCGGCGACTTCTACAGAGTCGACTATTTCGAGATCTTCCCGGATCACATCAACTACAACTACTTCACGCCGAGCAACGTCCTCGGTAGCAATCCCGACGTGATGGGCGGGCAGTGCCCGATCGCGAACTCCACAGGCCTCTCGCGCTGCCAGTACGACTACCGCATCGCGTCCAACGACCCGAACGCCGACATCTACACGGGCAAGGTGGACCCGGATCTGAAGCCGTTCACGCAGACCGAATGGACGGTGGGTGTGGAGCGCGAAGTGATGCGCTCGACGCTCCTCAGCGTCCGCTTCAGCCGCAAGTCGGTTGACCACGCGATCGAGGACGCCGGCTTCCCGACGCCGGAGGGCTCCGAGGCCTACATCATCGGCAACCCCGGCGAGGGCTTGCACCTGGCCACGTCAAAGCAGTTCGGCTACGCGAAGACAGCCAAGCCCGAGCGCGTGTTCCGCACGCTCGAGACGCGCCTGGAGCGCCGATTCGCCAACAACTTCCAGTATCAGCTGGCGTACATTTTCAGCCGCCTGGAAGGCAACTACTCGGGTCTGGCCAGTTCGGACGAGAACGGCCGCACCTCTCCCGGTGTGAACCGCTTCTTCGACCTGCCGCACCTGGGGTTCACGCTCGACGGCACGCCCGACAACGGCCCGCTCGCCACGGACCGCCCGCACGTGTTCAACGCGAGCGGCGTCTACCAGTTCCAGTGGGGCGAGCGCCAGTCGACCAACGTGGCCGCGTTCACGACGTTCCAGTCGGGCACGCCGCAGACGACGTTCTACACGTTCTACGCGACCGCCACGGCCTACGGCCGCGGCGACATGGGCCGCACGCCCATGTTCATGGCGACCGACCTCATGCTGTCGCACCGCCTGCGGCTGGGCGGCGCGAGGAGCGTGTCACTGGAACTCAATGTCCTCAACCTGTTCGACTCGAAGCGGACGCTGGGCCTCTACAACCTCAACGCCGGCGTGAACCCGAGCATCTCGACGCTCGGTCTCAACGTGGCCGACGAACCTGAAGCCCTGAACTACCTCCTCACGAACGGCATCCGTTCGAACTACGAGGCATACCTGGCCAACGCCGCCAATCCGCAGCGCAAGGACACCGCGTACGGCATGGCGAATTCGTTCCAGGCGCCCCGTACCGTTCGCTTCGGCGTGAAGTTCAACTTCTAGACCGAGACGTCGCTCGACAACGGGCCCGGTGGGGACTTCCCACCGGGCCCGTACTGTTTCGGGACAAGGGGGATGGGTAAAGGGTGAGGGGGCTCGTGCCGATTACCGTACCGACCCTCCCCTTGCCGCCCGATGTCGATGAATCAACGCCAGCGTCCGCGCACACCGCTTCCGAACGGCCTCAGTGGCGAGGTCACCGTCTACCGGCCTCTCCAGGTGAGCGACCTCTCGCCGCGCGGCGCGCGGGTCGAGACGCCGGAGCCGTTGCGCGTCAATTCGATCCGGGCCTTCCGCCTCAACCTCGGCGACCAGACGGTGGTCCTCAAGGGCCGCGTCTGCCATGCCAGCGTCCGCACGCTGGACGATGACCTCGTGGTCTATACGTCGGGGGTGGAGTTCCTCGACGTCCCCAACGTCGCCCGTCAGGCCATCGAGCGCTTCCTCGACCGCGCGATCATGTCCCCGTTCACAGCGGAACACGGCGAGATTCACTGAAACCTACCTGATCCTGACGTGCTGCAGGTAGTCGCCTGAGTCGATGCGGAGGGCGCCGCCGAGGGGGGCGTTGTAGAAGTACACCCACGCATCGAGGGTCTCCCCCGTGTCGAGTTGCACGGGGTAGAGATGGCGCGTGTAGAGGCTCTGGTCGACGTGGTCCTCGCGGTAGCCTTCGATCTCGTCGAGGGCGGCGAGCACCGCGGCGGGGTCGTCCATCTCGTAGACTTCGCCCCACACACAGCCGTCGGGATCGGGAATCGCGGCCGGGTAGATCCCCAGGTCGTACAGCGTGGCGCGAATCGAGCCGCGGCGCCGATGACGGAGCTTGCCTTCGATGCCCGCGCGGCGGCGCCGGTCGAAGCCCGTCATCAAGGTGCCGTAGAAGAAGGCCGCGGTACGCACGTCCCTGCCGTTGTGTCCTGCCGAGTTCAAACTGCGGAGTCTATCAGAAACGATCCCGACGCGTGATGGCGGGAAACGTCACGGGCTGGAGGGGCATTCGCCCTCTCCAGCCCGTGAGTCCAATCCGCGTGAGACGCGCGTGCGTGTCAGTCGTCGGCGCGGTGCTCGAACACGCGGCGACCGTGCTCGTCGTGCGTGGCGCGCGCGTGCGTGATGATCGTGTCGAGCAACTCGGCAGGCAGCGTGACGTGCAGGGCAACGCCGTTGCCCACGCTCTCCACCTGCACCGTGTTGAGCAGCGGCGCGAACTCGGGCTTGCTGTCGATCTGGAGCCGGGCCAGCGCGAGCACACCCTGGACGACGTCGCGCATGTTCTTTCCGGCCGCCTCGTCCTTGCCCTCGGCGCGGATGGTGGCCTGGAGTCCGCCGTTCAGGTGGCCCGACGCCGCGAACCACTTCACCTCGGGCATCTGCTGCATCACCTGGGCCGGAATCTCACCGCGGCCCTGCAGCACATTCGGGCGGCCGATGGCCCACACGGTGGAGTTCTGGTCCACGCTCTCGAGCATGCGGAGGAACTCGCCGTCGCTCATGATGCTGGCCGTGCCTTCGCCATAGGAGCGGTCGATGGCGGCCTTCACCGCCGCCTCGGCGCCGACGATGACCAGGTTGGTGTTGACGAGCGCGATGATGGGCTGCACGTGGCGGCGTACGGTGGACACGCTCTCCTCGTCAGCAGGCGCACCGTGATCCTTCGCCACGAGCAGGCGCGCGCCCTTGTATTCGTCGAGGCGACCGCCCTTGTTGGCCACGAGCGTCTCGATGCGCCCCGTGTCGAAGCGGCCGCGCAGCGCGACGAAGCCCGTCTCATGCATCGCGCCAGGTGTCGACGCAGGCGAGAGGGCGGCGATCACGGCGTCGATGTCGCGCTCCACATCGATGCCCGTCTCTTCCTGGAACTCCTCCCTCCCCTTCCCCGCATCGTCCAGAAGGGTGGTGAGGCGCTGGCGGAACTCGGACGTCATCACGCCCTGCACGTTGGCATAGGCGACGACGGCGGCGCCGGCGGGTACGAGGGAAAGCTCGTCAGGGCCGGCGTTGCTGGCCAACGCCCGCGGCATCCCGCCCATGTAGGCGACCGTACCAACGGCCAGCCCGGTGACGAGAATGGCGGCCGAACCGAGAAGCGTGTAACGAGTCCTGGCTGTGCTCATGGGCGTTCACTCCTGCGCAATAGCCACTGTAACGTAAACGGGAGGAACGAGGTTCCCTACGGGGAGAACACTGCAGGGACCGGCAACGGGCAACCGGCAACCGGCAACCGGTTGCTCCCGCCAAGAGTTCCGGTTGCCCGTTGCCGATTGCCGGTTGCCGGCTATTGCTCCAACACGTACTCCCGCTTCGCCACGGTGCGCATGGCGAGCCAGAGGGAGCCTGCGGAGATCAGGGTGAGCCAGGCGAGGCTCGTGGTGGCCGGCGGGAAGTCGCGGAAGAGCGTCGTCAGGAGGCCGACGGTGCTGTCGTCGGCCGGCATGGCCTGAGGGACGAGGCCCTGGAGGTAGTAGGCCACCGAGAAGCGGCGCAGGTAGCCCGGGATGAGCAGGATGGCGGGTTCCCACGCGAAGACGAACGCGAGACCGGTGAGCAGCGGCCGCTTGAACCTGGCGCCCACCCACGCGAACACGCCCCCATAGGCCGCCAGACCGATCACGATGACGCCCAGGTCCTTCACGAGGTCGATGAACCCGCTCGCGAGCGAAGCGCCCGGCCGCGACATGATCAGCAGGTACACCAGCACGATCGACGGCAGCACGACGGCCACCGTGCACGCGAGGTAGGCGAGGTACTTGCCGAGCAGCACGGCCCCGCGCGGAATCGGACGCGAGAACAGGTAGGTGATCGTCTTGTCCTCGATCTCGTCGGCCATCAGCGACGTGCCGTAGAACACCGCCAGCACGGGCACCGCGAATCGCAGGTAGAACACCCACACCATCAACCCGAATATCGCCCCGCTGCCGATCTTCACGCCGTCGATCTGCATGCCCTGCCCGGATCCCATGGTCATCACGTCGATCACCCGCACCATGAGCGCGATGAGCAACGGTCCCCCGACGACGAGCCCCATGAACACCGTCCGCCGCGACCACAGCATCTGGTCCAGCGAAAGATCGAAGACTCTCAGAGCCGCGCTGGACAAGGACAGCGGCTTCTCGGCAACCGGCAACGGGCAACCGGCAACCGGGTCCTCGCGGCCGGCAACCGGCGGCTCACCACCAGCCGTCGGTGTGGGAAGTTGGTTCTCGGCGCTGGGAACACCGGTGTCGTGACGTGTCATCGCGGGACGTCTCCTGGGCGATCTGCGTGGACAACCCGGGCATGCCTGTTGCTCCGGTACGCGGCATGGCCAACGTCAAGGACTTCAGGGATCTGGAGGTGTGGCAAGTGGCGATGGACGTCGCAACGCTGGCACTCCAGGCGGCGGCCGCCCTGCCGGGATCGGAGCGCTTCGCCCTCGGTGCGCAGCTGCGCACGGCTGCCGTGTCGATTCCGAGCAACATCGCCGAGGGGTACGCCAGAGCCAGCACGCGCGACTACGCGCGGTTCCTCAAGATCGCTCGCGGCTCGGCGTGCGAACTCCTCACGCTGCTGCTCCTGCTCGAACGCGTACAACTGCTGCCGCGCGCCACGGTCGTGGAGCTCACATCGAAGGTCGACCGCGTGAGAGCCATGCTGCACCGCCTCATCGTGGCCGTCGAACGCTCCTCCCCCACACGCTGACCCTCGGCCCGTCAGCAGCAGCCGTGAGGCCCCCCGGGTGCCGATTGCCGGTTGCCCGTTGCCGGCCGCGAGCCCCCCGGTTGCCGGTTGCCGGTTGCCCGTTGCCGTCACTGTCATCGCACCAGATACCCGAACACCGCGGCGAGGTTGTCGTCGGGGGAGGTGACCTCGTCGATGCGGCCGAGGGACTCGGTGGCGGCGAGGGTCGTGAGTTGCGTGTAGAACGTGTCGGGCTGGTCGGTCTCGACGACGAGGGCGTCGGCTTCGAAGCGGAGGCTGCGCACGTACGGAAACGAGAGGCATTCGCGCGCGAGCTCGCGGGGGCGTTCGGCGCGGATGTGGACCGTGTGCGGGTGATGGTCGATGAGCGCGCGGATGTCGTGGACGTCGCCTTCGGCGAGGATGCGGCCGTTGTTGATGAGGAGCACGTTGCTCGTCATCGCCTCCACCTCGTGGAGGATGTGGCTCGACACGAGCACGCTGCGGCCGTCGCGCGCCCAGTCGCGGATGAGGCGAATCGTGCGGCGGCGCATGAGCGGGTCCATCCCCGTCAGCGGCTCGTCGAGGATGAGGAGCTCGGGGTCGTGCACGAGCGCCTGGGCGAGCTTCACGCGCTGGCGCATGCCCTTGCTGTACGCGCCGATCTTCTTGTCTGCGGCAGGCACGAGATCGACGGCGTCGAGCGCACGCAGCGCCGCGGCGCGGGCATCGTCCTGCGAGAAGCCGCTGAGGCGCGCGAGCGCCGCCACCCACTCGACACCCGTCATCCGCTCGTAGAACGCATCCTGCTCGGGGCAGAACCCGAGGCGCGTGTACGCGGCGGGGTTGTTCCAGATCGGCTGCCCGAGCACCGTGAGGCTGCCCTTGCTCGGACGCAGCTGGCCGGTGACCAGCTTCATGAACGTCGACTTGCCGGCGCCGTTCGGCCCCAGCAGGCCCGTGATCCCCGGCGGGATCGAGACGGTGACGTCGTTGAGGCCGATGACCTGGCCGTACCACTTCGACACGCCGGCGACGCTGATCACGGCGCCGCTCATGCCACGACCTCCACCCCGCGCACGCGACGCTCGAGGATCGATGCGGCGATCGCGACCACCGCGAGGAGCACGAGGACCGACACCGCCACGGGCGTGTGATAGCGCGGCGCCTGCCTGAAGATCAGGTCGCCCACCTGCTCGAGACTCGCCCTGATGGAGATCCACGAGACCGTCGTGCTGCCGGTGATGAGGCGCAGCGCGCTGAACATCGCGTCGGAGAAGATGAGCGCGCCGGCAAACAGGATGCCGACGAAGCGGCTGCTGCGCGACAGCGATGACAGCGCCGTCATGCCGAACGTGATCACGATCACTTCGAGCAGGCAGTACAGCGTGATCGAGGCAACGAGCGAGGAGTTCGCGACGAGGAACGTGAAGCTGCCGGAGAAGGCGATCTGCATGACGAGCAGGAGCATCGCGGGCAGCCAGGTGATCGCGAGCAGGAACGCGGCGAGTATCGTCATCTTGCCGAGCACGTACTCGGCGCGCGTCACGGGCTTCGAGAGGTACAACTGAAGCGCGTTGGCGCGGCGATCGTTGGCGATGAGTCCGGACCCGACGTAGACGGTGAGCAGGAAGACGAAGACGCCCTGCTGGCCGAGGAAATCGCGGAACATCTGCACCGACGGGGCGAGGAACGGCGCGGCCTGCGAGAAGTTGGCCGCGAGGAACAACTGGCTCGCCCGCACGATGAACGGAATCCACGCCGCGAGCAGCAGGCCGAGGAACGCCCGGCGCGACAGGAACGTCATCAGGCCCGCGCGCGCAATCACCGTCCAAGCGCTCGCCGCGGGCCGCCGCTCGCCCTCGTAGCGGCGGTACGACTGATCATGGATGGGCACGGCCGCCTCCTTCGATGGCGTCGATGAAGACGTCTTCGAGCGTGGGCACGCTGGGCCGCAGGTGCCGCACCTGCATGCCGTGCGCCGACGCGAGCGTGAACACGTCGCGCGCGCTGCGGCCCGCCGGCACGAGCACGCGCATCACGTCCTCGTCGGTGCCGTGCGCTTCGAGGCCGTCGCCTCGCAGCGCCGTGAGGAACGCCGGCAGATCACCCTTGATGCGAAGTTCGAACACGCTGCCGCCCTGCCCCTTCAGCGTCGCGATGGGGCCCTGCGTCGCCACGCGGCCCTTGTCCATCACGATGACGTGATCGCATGCGTGCTCGACGTCCGGAAGCAGGTGCGACGACAGGATCAGGTTGACGTGCTTGGCGTGGCCCAGGTCGTGGATGAGCGCGAGCATCTCGTCGCGGCCCTTCGGGTCCATGCCGTTGGTCGGCTCGTCGAGGAAGAGCAGATCGGGATCGTGGACGAGCGCCTGGGCGAGCTTGATGCGCTGCTTCATGCCCGTCGAGTACGTCTCGACGTTGCGGTAGCGCGCCTCACCGAGGCCGACGTAGTAGAGGACCTCGTGCGCGCGCTGCATCGCGTCCACTGGAGGCAGGCCCGACAGTTGCCCGCAATACGCCACGAACGTGACGGCGTTCATGCCCGGGATGTGCGCGTCGTTCTCCGGCATGTAGCCGATGCGCGTGCGGATCTCCGCGGCCTTGTGCCTGACGTCGAGGCCGAAGACCTGCATCCGGCCGCGTGACGGCGCGACGAACCCCAGCAGCGCCTTGATCAGCGTGCTCTTGCCCGCGCCGTTCGGACCGAGAAGGCCGACGGCACCAGGCGGGAACTGCACGCTCACGCCGGACAGGGCGTCGCTCTTCCCGTACACGACCGTCACATCGTCGAGGGAGATCACGGAGGAGGCGGAGTCGGGGGCCACGGACACAGGCTACATACGGAGGGAGGACAGGAGGAGTTCT
>CAYRAE010000021.1:17948-22891 GCA_964422175.1 uncultured Luteitalea sp.
GACATCTCGTCGCAGGCGTACAACACCTTCTCGAGCGGGCTGTCGCGCGACACGCCGCTGTAGTCGGCGTGCGAGAGGATCGCTCGCGTCACCACCTCGGGATAGCCGCGCTCCCGGAGGATCCCGACGCCCTTGTACGGATGGTCGTCGAGCGACGGCCAGCGCTCGTAGTCGAAATCGTGCAGCAGGGCCGTCACGCCCCACAGGGCCTCGTCTCCACCCATGCGCCGCGCGTAACCACGCACTGACGCTTCGACGGCGTAGGCATGACGACGGAGGCTCTCGCCCTGCGTGTACTCGTGAAGCAGCGCGAGCGCCGCGTCGCGATCGGGCACCCACGTCACGACCGGCGGCCTCGGCGCGCCAGCAGGTACACCGGCACGCCCGTCAGCACGATCACGAGCCCCGGCCACGTGGTGGCTGGGCGATACGCGAAGAGCACCAGCAGGATCGAGAGGGCGCCGACGATGTAGAGCGCCGGCACGACGGGATAGCCGAACGCCTTGTAGGGTCGCGGCGCATCAGGGCGCGTGAACCGCAGACGGAACAGGCCCGCCACCGTGAGCGCGTAGAACAGCAGCGCCGCCGAGATCACGTAATCGAGCAGGTTCGAGTACAGGTTGCCGTACGTGCCGGTACTCACGTTGTAGGTCCGCGGCAGCACCAGCAGCACCGCCCACACACCCTGCAGGACGAGGCCGAACGCGGGCACCCGCGCCTCGTTGAGCTCGGCGGCGCGCTTGAAGAAGAGACCGTCGCGCGCCATCGCGTAGTACGCCCGCGCGCCAGCCAGGATCAACCCGTTCTCGCACCCGAACGTGGAGACCATGATCGCCACGGCCATCACCACCGCGCCGATACCCGGAAAGACCGTGTCGATGAGCAACGTGGCCACGCGATCGGACGGCGCCGACTGGATCGACGCCAGCGGCAGCGTCACGAGGTACGCGATGTTCGACAGGACGTAGAGGGCCGTCACGATCACGGTCCCGAGCACGAGCGAGCGTGGGAGCGTGCGGCGCGGGTCTTTCACCTCACCCGCCGTGAAACAGATGTTGTGCCACGCGTCGGACGAGAAGAGCGATCCCGTCTGCGCGATGCCCATGGCGACGAACAGGCCGAAGACCGTGGCCGCCGTGAGCGACGGCGCGAGTTCGACGACGCCACGCGGCTCCCAGAGGTTGCCGAAGTTCGCCGTCACCGCGTCGGCGTTCCACCCGAGGAAGAGGCCCGTGCCGATGAGCGCGAGGAGCGCGCCGGTCTTCGCCGTCGTGAAGACGTTCTGCACCACACGGCCGTACTCGAGGCCGCGCGTGTTGGTCCACGTGAGGAGCGCGATGAGGAGTACGCCGAGGAGCTGCGCCGTCGAGAGCGACAGCGCGTAGCCCGACGAGATGTGGATCGGCGCAATCAGGTACCGGTCTTCTGCAATCGCCGGGAACACCACCCCGGTGAAGCGCGCGAAGGCCACGGCCACGGCGGCGATCGTGCCTGCCTGAATCACCGTGAAGAGGGTCCATCCGTAGAGGAACCCCCACAACGGCGAGAACGCCTCGCGGAGGAAGATGTATTGCCCGCCCGCCCGCGGCATCATGGCGGCGAGTTCGCCGTACGCCAGCGCCGCGCCAATCGTGAGCAGGCCGGTGATGACCCAGGCGAGGAGCAGCCAGCCCGGACTGCCGAGGAGGCGCGCCATGTCGGCCGACACGATGAAGATGCCCGACCCGATCATCGAGCCGACCACCACCATCGTCGCGTCGTAGAGGCCAAGCCCGCGCCGGAACTCGCTGTCGAGCCCGGCATCCCGCGCGTCGGCGGGCGATGGAGTCTGCATGGAACCGGGACTATATCAGGAGGCCGGGCACCGGGCATCCGCCTTCGCGCCTTCGGCGCTACGGCGGACAAGCCGGCAACCGGACGGACGAAGGGCAAGGACACAAGGCCCAGGAGGTGTAGCCGCCGGATTCATCCGGCGGTCAGCATCGTGCGGGCGCGGGCGATGACTGACGAGGCTTTGGCGGTCAGGTCGTACGGGGCCAGGGCGTCGAAGCGCGCCCACTCCGCATCTGACACATCGTCGCCGGGCATGAGGGTGCCGCCGACGGGGAGGCACAGATAGTCGACGAGCACGAAGTGATATTTCACGCGGCCGTCCTCGTCGTGCAGGATGCGATCGAAGACCTCGATCACGGCTCCCACCTGCACCACGAGGCCCGTCTCCTCGCGCAGTTCGCGCGCGACGCCGTCTTCGAGCGACTCCCCCACTTCGAGCGTGCCGCCGGGGATGCTCCAGCGCAGCGCCAGCGGTTCGTACTTCCGCTTGATCAGCACCACGCTGTCGCCATCGACGATCACGCCGCCGACGCCGACGATGGGACGCGAGGGATAGAGGCGCTGCGACACGGCCGGGACTCAGGCGAGGCGCGCCGCCGCCGGCACCGCACCTGTTGACGACGCCCCGGCCGCGCGGCGCGAGAGCGCGATCTCGATCAGCATCGCCAGCGGTCCGACGATGAAGAGCGCGTAGTACGGCGCGTGGACCGCTTCCATCAGCCGGAAGACGGCTTCGAGCACGGCCACGAGCGTCACCACCAGGCACTGCGCCCACCGAGGACGCACGGTGGTCTTGGGGTCCGTGATCATGAAGAAGATGTACAGCTGATACATCGGTCCGGTGATGGGCGCGACCTCGGCGAGGAACGGATGGCCCGTGTACCACGCGCGCACGAACGACAGGACGACGAATGACACGACGTAGGTTGCCGTGATGTGGAAGCGGCCGAGCGTTCCGATGATGACGGCCCCGAACAGCCACACCGTCACCATCGGCAGGAGCATGTTGCCCCACTGCACGCTGAGGCTCGCCACCGAGTCGGCCGCGAGCACCAGCATCGCCACGATGCCGAAGTTCGACGGATTCCAGATGTGCCGCCCGTCCACGCGCAGCAGATACTTCGAGGTGATCGAGATCGCGGAGCACAGCGCGTACGGCCAGAAGTCGGGCGACCGTACGAGCATCCCGATGCTGATGCCGGAGATGTAGGCGCTCGCCAGGTGCGGCCACTGTCCGAGCAGCAGACGCGCGAGCACGATCTCCATGCCGATCGACGTCGCGATCGCCAGGAACGTGCGCGACCAGCTCTCGAGGAAGCCGAACGTGTACTGGCCCACGGCCAGGACGAGCGTGACGAGTACCGGTGCGAGATAGCGTTTGTCCAGCGTCATGCCGGTTCCTTCAGTGCATGGATCTGGTTGATGGAGGGACGCTCGATGGTCTGGACGCGCCCCGACGGCCATCGCACCTCGACGCGATCGACGGCGTCGGCGGTGCCGAGCCCGAACTGCAGGCGACGCTGGTTCTGCGCGCAGAATCCGGACCCTGCAAGCACCTCCTGCACCTGCACCGCCCCCGCACGATGCACCGCGACCTGCGCGCCGATCGCGTCCCTGTTGCTGCATCGGTGAGTGGGGGGGCCCGGAGGGCCGCCACCTTCCTCATCCGACGACATCCCGGGGCGACATCCGCCTTCGAGTTCGAACGCCACCCAGTTGCGGCCCGGGGCGACGTCGTTCCTGTAGAACAGCAGCGGCCCGCGCTGGTTGGCGACGACGACATCGAGGGCGCCGCGGTTGCCGAAGTCGGCAAGTGCCACGGCGCGACCGTCGTGCTGGTCGGCGACACCGACCATGCGTGCCACGTCGATGAAGCGACCCGCCCCGTCGTTCATCCACACCCGCGTGGCCTGATACCCGGCCAGGCTGCGTGTACCCATGGCCGGCCAGTTGGCGGCATCGCCAATCACGACCTCATGGCCACCGGCGACCTTCGAGTAGTCGTACCAGTAATTCTCGTTGCGCGACGCCGACACGTATCCGTTCACGAGATAGAGATCGAGCGCGCCGTCGTTGTTCAGGTCGCCGAACTGCGCGCCGAAGCTCCAGCCGCCAAGCGCGACGTTCATCGACGAGGCGAGGTTCTCGTACACGGGCAGGCCGTCGGGGCGCGTCGATGACGGCACCCAGAGGTTGTTGCCCTGGATGAGGATGCCCTCTTCGGAGATGTTCGACACGTAGATGGCGAATCTTCCCTGATTGAGGACATCGCCGACCGACGCGTTCATGCCGCTCTTCGGCGCGTAGCCCACGCCCGTCTCGCGGCCGGCTTCGCGGAACGTCCCGCCATCGTTGATGAACAGTTCGGAGACGCCGTAGTCGTTGGCGATGAAGAGATCGGGATAACCCGTGCCACGCAGATCCGCGGCGACGGCCGCGAGCGCCCAGCGCGTGGACGACACGCCGCGCGCGGCGCTCACCTCTTCGAACCGCCCGTCGCCGAGGTTGCGGTACAGGTACTTGCGGCCGCCGTTGCGCGCGTACTCGAAGCTCTCCGGCATGATGCGCGTGTTCGGCAGCCGCCACAGGTTCACGTCGGCCGCGTAGTAACCGCCCATGAAGAAGTCGAGGTGCCCGTCGCGATCGAAGTCGAACCACACCGCGGCGTTGATGTTGGCCCACGACGGCAACCCCGCCTGCTCGCTCACGCGCGTGAACGCGCGCCCCTGTTCGTTGTGGAACAGCTCCGGGCGCCCCCAGCGATACAACAACAGATCGGGATAGCCGTCGTTGTCGTAGTCGCCCCACACCGATCCCATCGACACGCCCGTCGCCGGGTCGTTGAGCGCCGCGAGACCGAGCGCGTCGGCGACGTCCTCGAACGTGCCGTCGCCCTTGTTGCGAAACAGGCGATTGCGCGATCCCTCGCCACTGTTGGTGACGTAGAGATCCGAGAGTCCGTCGGCATCGACGTCCACCACCGCCACCGCCGCGCCCATCGACGCCACCTGCGGCATGATGTGCGCGAGCTTGGCATCGAAGGTCGGGCCTTCGTGCGTGAAGGTGAGTCCCGCGGCGGCAGACGACTCGGTGAGTCTGAAGCCGTAGCG
>CAYRAE010000022.1:0-18064 GCA_964422175.1 uncultured Luteitalea sp.
GGCGGTCGAGTCCGCACGGACCGATTCGTCGCTGTCGAACAGCACCGGGTCGGCGGTTCGGCTGCCGCGAACAGACGGCAACGTGACGGGCAGGATCTCCGCGGCGAATGCACCATCGCGCTGCGCGCGCGCGGCCTTCTGATGGCTGCGCGCCGCGTAGGCGTCCTGCGCCTCGCGCGCGATCCCGTAGCGCTCGGCGACGGCTTCTCCCGTCATCCCCATGTGCCAGTGATCGATCGCGCACCAGAGGCCGTCGTGAATCATGCTGTCGACGACCTGCGCGTGGCCCATGCGGAAGCCCTCGCGTGCGCGGGGCAGCAGATACGGCGCCTGACTCATCGACTCCATGCCCCCGGCCACGACGATGTCGCTGTCGCCGCAGGCGATGCCCTGCGCCGCGAGCATGACGGCGCGCAGGCCCGACCCGCACACCATGTTGACGTTGAGCGCCGGTACCTCCTGCGGGAGGCCTCCCTGCAGCGCCGCCTGCCGGGCGGGATGCTGGCCGAGTCCGCCGGAGATGACGTTGCCGAGGATGCACTCGTCGACGTCGGCGGGGGAGAGGCCCGCGCGCGCGACGGCTTCGCGGACGACGACTGCGCCGAGCGCGGGAGCGGACAGGTCCTTCAGGCTGCCGAGGAACTTGCCCGTCGGCGTGCGTACGGCGGAGACCAGGACGGTGTGACGGAGAGTCATGGCGAGACTGCTATTCTCCACCCGTGGTGCCCACGCAGCAATTGATGCCGTCCGTCACGAAGCTCATCGCCAGCCAGCCGCACAGCGCAGGGAAGGTCGAGGCGGCCTGGCACATGGCCGTCGGAGGGGCGATGGCGCGCCTGAGCCGGCCGACGCGCGATGCGGGTGGCGTCGTGTACGTGGAGGCGCGCGACGCGAGAGTCGCCGAGCAACTCGATCTGCATCGCCGCGTCATCGAAGCCCGTCTTCGCGACGTGCTCGGCGATCGTGGCCGCCGGTTCTCCATCGTCTCCGGCGCTCAGGCTCCTGCCCGATGACGATCGTACTGGCGTCGGCGTCACCGCGTCGGGCCGCGCTGCTCACGGCGGCAGGATTCACGTTCACCGTTCGCGTGGCGGACGTCGACGAGACGCCGTACGTCGACGAAGCGGCTGACGCGCTCGTGCAGCGACTCGCCCTGACAAAGGCCCACGCCGTTCCGTGCGCCGCAGACGAGGTGGTACTGGCGGCCGACACCACCGTGGTGTGCGATGGCGCGATTCTGAACAAGCCGGCAGACGCCGCCGAGGCCGCGCGCATGCTGCGCCGGCTGTCGGGCCGTGCGCACGAGGTCCTCACGGGCGTGGCCCTGCGGGCCGGCGACGCCGTGGAGGCGTTCGTCGAGCGCACGGTGGTCTGGATGGCGCCGCTCGACGAGGACGCCATCGCGTGGTACGTCGCGTCGGGCGAACCGGACGGGAAGGCGGGCGCGTACGGGATCCAGGGCCTGGCGTCGCGATTCGTCACGCGCATCGACGGTTCGTATGCCAACGTCGTCGGCCTGCCTGTGGCACAAGTCGCGGAACACCTGCGACGGTGGGGTGTCGCCGGGCTCGGAGAGCCGGCCCCACCTTCCGTGCCGTAGGTGTGGCGGCCCTGTGCTGTAGGTAGGGTCGGCCCTCCTGGCCCGACCCGTTCGTCAGCCGAAGGTGGCGCTGATCGGCTAACGGGGTCATAATTCGCCTCGTGGGCCGTTCGGCGGTTCTCAGTGCCCACGCCACATCATGAGCGGATCAAAAACGGCCAAAATCGCGATTTCGACCCTCGTCCTCGGAGTGGCGTTCAGCGCCATGCTCTACTCGAGCCTTCGCGAGGACACGCAGTACTACAAGCACGTGGACGAGGTGATGACTCAGCCGGCCGACTGGTACGGCAAGCGGCTGCAGTTGCACGGGCACGCCTCGGACGTGCGCCGGAAGGCGGATTCGCTCGACTACCGGTTCGAGGTGACGCACAACGGTCAGGTCGTGCGCGCCAGCTACACGGGGATCGTGCCCGACACGTTCAAGGACGGGTCGGAGGTCGTGATCAAGGGGACGCTCGGGCCCGACGGATTCCTCGTCGAACCGAACGGCGTGATGGCCAAGTGTCCTTCCAAGTACGAGCCGGGATCGGCCGGCAATCCGACAGGCGCCGGCCATCCGGGCAGCGTACGTCCTGCTGCCACGGCGCCTGGCGCCTACTAGGTCTGCCATGCCAGCTCTCGGGACGTTCCTGCTGCTCGCCTGCTTCGTCGTGGCGTGTTACGCCGCCACGGCCTGCATCGCCGGGTCGCGACGCCGATCCACGCGCCTCACCGAAAGCGGCATCGGCGCTTTCTACCTCGTCACGGCGCTGATGTCGGTGGCCTCCGCGGTCATCCTCTACGCGTTCGTCACCGACACGTACCAGATCAAGTACGTCGATCGCTACTCCGACGCCGCGCAGCCGTTGCTGTTCAAGCTCACCGCGTACTGGGGCGGGCTCGACGGCTCGATCATGTTCTGGGTGCTGCTGCTGTCGGTGTTCGGCGCCATCGCCGTGCGCAACTCGCGCGAGTCGCATCGCGAACTGATTCCCTGGGTCGTGGCCGTCATCGCGATGGTGGAGATGTTCTTCCTCTTCCTGATGGTGGTGCACAACAACCCGTTCGAGACCTATCTCGCCGACATCCCGCCCGACGGACAGGGACTCAATCCGCTGCTGCAGAACATCTACATGGTCATCCACCCGCCGTCGCTCTACGTCGGCTTCGTGGGGATGACCATCCCGTTCGCGTTCGGCATGGCGGCGCTCGCGACGGGGTACCTCGACGACTCGTGGCTGCGCGCGGTACGCCGCTGGACGATGGTGAGCTGGCTGTTCCTGTCGCTGGGCCTCACGCTCGGCATGATCTGGGCGTACGAGGAGCTCGGGTGGGGCGGGTACTGGGGCTGGGATCCGGTCGAGAACGCCGGCCTGCTCCCGTGGTTCACGGCCACGGCGTTCCTGCACTCGGTGATGGTGCAGGAACGGCGCGGGATGCTGCGCGTCTGGAACATGACGCTCGTCATCACCACGTTCTTCCTCACGATCTTCGGCACCTTCATGACGCGGTCCGGCGTCGTGCAGTCGGTCCATGCGTTCGGCGAAGACAGGGAACTGGCCTGGATGTTCACGGTCTTCATGACCGTGCTGCTCGTGGTCAGCTTCGGGTTGCTGATCTACCGCCTGCCGCTGCTGCGCGCGCGTCATGAGCTCGACTCGTGGGTGTCGCGCGAGGCGGCGTTCCTGGCCAACAACTGGATCCTGCTGTTCTCGGCGATGTTCGTGCTGTTTGCCACGATGTTCCCGACGCTGAGCGAGGCCGTTGGCGGCCAGCGGCTCACGGTGGGCCCGCCGTTCTTCAACAAGTGGATGTTGCCGATCGGCCTGGCGCTGCTCGCGCTCACGGGGATCGGGCCGCTGCTCGCGTGGCGGAAGTCCACGATCGACAACCTGCGCTCACAGTTCCTCTGGCCCGTCGTCGCGGCGCTCGTCACCGGCGCGGTCGTCGTGGCCCTCGGCGTGCGCGTGTGGTCGTCGGGCACCTGCTTTGCGCTCTCCGCGTTCGTGACCGTCACGCTCGTCCAGGAGTTCGTGCGCGGGGCGCGCGTGCGGCAGCAGTACTCGGGATCCGACCTGGCCACGTCGGCCATCGGGCTCGTCGCGCGCAACCAGCGCCGCTACGGCGGCTACATCGTGCACCTGGGCATCGTGCTCATGGCACTCGGGTTCGCCGGCGACGGCTTCCAGCAGGAAGAACAGCTGCTGCTCAAGCCCGGGCAGTCGGTGACGGTGGGCCCGTACACCGTGCGGCACGACGGCATCGCCATCACGCAGGACGCGCAGAAGCAGATGGTGACGGCGAAGATGACCGCCTTCGACGGCGCGACGGAGCTCGGCACGCTCACGCCGGCCAAGTGGTTCTACACCAAGCGTCCCGACGAACCGACGACGGAAGTGGCCATCCGGCGCACGTTCGCCAACGACCTGTACGTCGTGCTCGCCGGCTTCGACGTCGAGCAGCAGAGTGCCACGTTCCACGTCGTCGTCAATCCGCTCGTGAACTGGATCTGGGCCGGCTTCGGCATCCTCGCGATCGGCACGCTGATCGCGTTGTTGCCCGAGCGCGCGCTCGCTGTGGCGGCGGCGCGTGCGCCGTCCGGCGCGAGTGCCGGCGCGACGACCACGTCACTGCTGGTGCTTGCCGCATTGCTCACCCTGCCGGTCCCCGCTCGCGCGCACGAGCACGCCGCGCAGGATCACGCCGAGCCGCAGGAGACGTTGTCCAGCGTGGACACCGGCACGATCATCCAGCGCCTGCCGCTCGAGCGGGAGCTCGGAGAGGAGATCCTGTGCACGTGCGGCTGTCGCCTGCCAGCAGGGACGTGCGGGATGTTCCAGTGCCAGGGCAAGGCCTCGCAGCTGAAGCGACTGAAGGAACTCGTGGAAGCCGGGCACGATCGCGAGACGATCCTCGCCACCTTCGTGCAGGAGCACGGAACAGACATCCTCACGCAGCCGCCTGATACGCCCTTCAACCGACTGGCGTGGGCCGTGCCGGTGGGCCTCGGCCTCTTCGGTGCCGCCGTGGCTGGCGCCGTCGCGGTGCGGTGGTCGCGACAGTCGACGACGGACGATGCGTCGGCGTCAGCCGCGGGCGCCGGTCCGTATCAGGCGCAGCTCGACGAGGAATTGCGTGACCTCGATTGATACACGCGGTCCTCGCGTCTGGCACTTCTTCATCGTCCTCGGTCTGCTCGGCGCCACGGCGGCGGTGTGGCGTGAGCCGCGATTCACCAGGCCCGAGCATCTGATACTTCTGAGCGCCGGCATCGTGCTCGCGGCTGTCGCGGCAGCGGTGCTGTATCGCACGCTGCTGCCGCTCGTGTCGCCGGAGCAGGTGGTGGGCGACACGCGCCGATCCGCCCGGCAGGTGCGCGCGCTCGAACGCGAGAAGGCCCTGGTGCTGCGGAGCATCAAGGAGCTCGAGTTCGACAAGGCGATGGGGAAGGTGGCCGACGCGGACTACGACGAGATGGTCGGTCGCCTGCGTCAGCGTGCCGTGGGTCTGATGCAGCGCATCGAGCTCGGTGAGGCTGGCCTGCGTGAACGCATCACCAGGGACCTCGCGCGTTTGGCGACGCCGCGCGGCGGGCCGGGCAAGCCCGGCCCCCACGGGGATGGTGGGCACTCGACGACGGTGAACGCGAGACTGTGCGGGCAGTGTCGGACGCTCAACGACGCCGACGCACGCTTCTGCAAGACGTGTGGAGCGACGCTGTGACGCGCGCGTTGTGGTTCGCATTGGCGACGGTGGTGGCGTGTCTGACGTATGTATCGCCTGCCGGCGCACAGATGCCTGATCTCCGGCAGATGAACGGCATGGCGCTGCCGAGCGGCGAGCTTCCCGACGGCGCCGTCTCCGTGCGCGTGGTTCGCCAGTCGCTCGGCAACAACGTCGTTGGCGTGACGGTGCGCGTCACGGGTGACGGCGTGCAGGACGAGGCGCCGACCGACGAATCGGGCCGCGCGATCTTCGCGTCGCTCGGCGCCGGCAAGACCCTCATCGCCACGGTGACCGTCGAAGGCGAGACGGTGCGGTCGCAGCCGTTCCAGGTCCCGTCGACAGGCGGCGTGCGCGTGATCCTCGCCGCGGGGTTGTCGGACGGCGCAGCGCCGGCCGACGGCAGTAGCGCTCCCGCGGCGCCGGCCGCACCAGCCGAACCGGCGACGCCCGGCAGCGTGGTGCTCGGCACGCAGTGGCGGACCATCTTCGACTTCGCCGACGAGAAGCTCGAAGTCTTCCACATCTTCGAGTTCGCCAACGCCGCGGAGGGCCCTGTCTCGATCCCCGAACCGCTCCGGATCGCGATGCCGGCCGACGCCGAGCAGGTCACGCTGCTCGAAGGCTCCTCGTCGCAGGCGCGCGTCTTCGAGCGGCAACTCGTGGTCGCCGGTCCGTTTCCTCCGGGACGGACGATGGTGCAGGTGGCGTATCGCCTGCCGGCGGCCGGCGCAAGGCGTGAAATATCGCTTACGCTTCCAGTCGTCTCCATGGCGACCAACGTGATCGTGCGTCGACTCGGCGACACGCGGCTCGTCGAACCGACGCTGCCGCAATCGCGCGAGGCGCAGGCCGAAGGCCGGACCTACTACACCGGTACCGGTCCGGGCATGGGCGCGGGACAGACGCTGCGCTTCGTCCTCGACGGCCTGCCGCACCATCCGGTGTGGCCGCGCTACACGGCGCTCGGTCTCGCCGCGCTCGTCGCGTTGGCGGGTGGCTGGGTGGCATTCCGCGTGCCCGTCGACCCCACGGTGCGTATCAAGGCGCTGGAGAGTCAGCGGACGTCGCTCCTGGCACGTCTGCGTCGACTCGAGCAGGATGGCGAACCCGCCACCGACGAACTGCGCGACGAACGCGAGGCCGTCCTTCGCGATCTCGAGGGCGTGTATGCCCTGCTCGACGCGGAACGCGCGCGTGGCGGCTCACGGGCCGAACGCCAGGCGTCATGACCGCCACGCCCGACGACGATCGCCGGGCGCCGCTCCTCGTCTGCCGCGGCGTGGCCCGGCAGTTCGGCCGGCGCCGCGTACTGCGCGACGTCTCGTTCGAGGCATACGCGGGCGAGGTGTTCGCCCTCCTCGGCGCGAACGGATCCGGCAAGACCACGCTGCTCGGGGTGCTCTCGACGCTCGCCGAGCCGTCGCGCGGCGAGGTCATCTATCCAGACGCGGCAGGACTCGACTCTCCCCGTCGCCTCTTCGGGGTGCTCGGGCATGAGCCGCAGCTCTATGGCGAACTGACGGCGCGGGAGAACCTCGAATTCTTCGCGCGGCTCGCGGGCATCCCGGACGTGTCATCGGCTGTGACGCACGCCCTCCACCAGGCGCGGCTCGACGACAGAGCCGACGACTTCGTCGAGCGCTTCTCGCGCGGCATGCGCCAGCGGCTCGCGTTCGAGCGCGTGCTCCTCACGTCACCGCGCGTCCTGCTTCTCGACGAACCGTTCACCGGCCTCGACGATGAGAGCGCGCAGCGGATGGTGGCGCGCCTCGGCACCCTGCGCGACGCGGGCACGCTCGTGGTCCTCGCGACGCACGATCTGCTGCTCGTGGAGTCGCTGGTCGATCGTGCGTGGATCATCAGGCAGGGCGTGCTGCAGCCGTTGCCGCGCGCCGGTTCGCTCGCGGAGGCATACAGGGCGTCGCTCGATCCGGAGGACTCCACGCCTGCCCCGCGCCACTCGCACACCACACGCCACGTCGCGTCGTCGGATGTGGCTGTCGCGTCGCCCTCGTCGAGCGAGACGTCGCTCTCCGAGATCCTTCGCGTCGCCTGGATTCTCTTCGCGAAGGATCTCCGGATCGAGTGGCGATCGCGCGAGGGGTTGCTCACGACGGCGTGTTTCGCGCTGGCGTGCGTGCTCGTGTTCTCGTTCGGCCTGGTGCACGACGGCACGCCCGTGCCTGATGCGGGCCCCGCCGTACTGTGGGTGACTGTTGCGCTCGCCGGTACGCTCGCCATGGCGCGCACCTTCGAGCGCGAGCGCGCGGCGGGTACGCTCGTCGCCACGCTCGCGTCAGCCGCACCGCGTGCCTCGATTTACCTCGGCAAGTGGGGCGCCCTCATGGCGTTGATGTTCGCGGTGGAAGCCGCGCTGCTGCCGCTCGTCGCGCTTTTCTTCCAGATGCCACTGGATCGGAGTCCCTTCACTGTCGCCGCGCTGCTGGCGCTCGGGACGGCGGGCTATGCGGCCGTCGGCACGCTCTTCGCGGCGATGCTTGCGCGCATGCGGACGCGCGACGTGCTGCTGCCGTTGCTGCTGTATCCGATGAGCGTGCCCGTGATCATCGGCGGCGTGCGCGGGACGTCGGCGGCCCTGGCCGATCCCTACGTGCCGGGCGTGGTCAGCCTCTGGCTGCCCCTCTTGGTATGCTTTGACGCTGTGTTTGCAACGCTCGCGCTGTGGACGTTCGGGGCCTTGATGACGGAAGGCGCGCCACGCGTGGCGAAGGAGGCTTGAGATGTTGACCCGCAGCGCACCGACGGCGTTGGTGCTGGCGCTGGTGATGTTCGCCGTCGCGCCGTACCTGATCGCGCAGGCGCCGTACGAGTCGACGATGGGGCTCGTGCAGAAGGTCTTCTACTATCACGCGCCGGTCGGCATCGTGATGTTCCTCGCCACGTTTGTGTGCGGGTTCGCGAGCGTGTCGTACCTGCGGCGCGGGCGTGCGTCGAGCGACAGGCTCGCCGAGGCCGCCGCCGAACTGGCGGTCGTGCTCGGCGCGATCGTGCTGCTCACCGGGCCGCTGTGGGCTCGCAAGGCGTGGGGCGTGTGGTGGCAGTGGGATCCGCGCCTCACCTCGACGCTCGTCCTGTGGCTGCTGTACGTCGCCTACCTGCTGCTGCGGCGCTTCGGTGGCCCGGGCACGGAACGGCTCGCGGCTGGCGTGGCGATCTTCGGGATGGCGAACGTGCCGTTCGTCTACTGGTCGGTCAACGTGTGGCGCACCATGCACCCGAAGACGAGCGTCGTGCCGACGCTCGGGCCGGAGATGCGGACGCCGTTCTATTGGTGCATCGTGGCGTTCCTGTTGTTGTTCGTCGGCCTGCTCGGTACGCGCGTACGCCTCGCGGAGCAGCAGGACGCGCTTGATGGCCTCCTGGCCGAGGCGGAAAACTAGTCATGCCGTTGCTCTCCCGTCTCCTTCGTGTCGTTGCGGTCGCCCTGATGCTGACCGGCGGAACAGTGCCGTTCGCCTCGACGGCCTTCGCCCAGTCGGGTCAGCCTCCCGCGACAACGGCGGCGCAGGACGAATACCTGCCGATCGCTGAACTGCCAGACAGCGAGAAGCTGCCTGCCGCACCGTTCCTCATCGCGGCGTACGCCGTCGTGTGGTCGGCGCTGCTGCTGTATGTGTTGTCGCTGCGGCGCCGGCTCGATCGGGTCGAGGCCGATCTGCGCGAAGCGCGCAGACTGACGACAGGCGACCGGTAGGACGTCAATGACGGCCGGGCATTTCGTCTTCATCCCGGCGGTGCTGCTGCTGGGCATCGTGATTGGGTGGATTCTCGGATCACGTGCGGCGATGGACGCGATGCGGTCGCAGCAGAAGCGCAGCGAGGAGCGTCGCCGTGCGCGTGAGTAGCGCGGACTAGCGGCCTTCGGACAGGCGTGACGCGAGCAGTTCCGGGAGACCTGCCGCGCGGATGGCCGCCTGTTCGGCGGCCACGTCGTACTCGACACGACACAGCGTCACGGTCCGCGTGCCGAGATCGACGATGCCGTACGCCGCGCGCGGGTCGCCGTCGCGAGGTTGTCCCACCGATCCCGGATTCACCAGCCAGCGGTCGTCCAGCGAGATCGACAGCGTGGTGCGCGTCCATGTCGGCCCGCTCTCCACGACGGGTCGTCCTTCGCCCGAACCATACGCACCCTGGACGTGCGTGTGGCCGAAGAGGCACAGCGGCCGGCGACCGAGCGCGGCGGCATCCCTGATGTCGTCGATCCACACCAGGTAGGCGTCCTCGTCGGCGGGCGACCCGTGCCACACCTCCAGCGCATCGTCCACGAGCAGCGGACCCGCCGGCAGTTCCCGCAGATAGGTCAGGTGCGCGGGCGACAAGGCGCGCGTCGTCCACTCCGCCGCGTCGCGGGCGTGCGAATTGAAGGCGAGCAGGTCCATGACGCCGCACACGGCCTTGTCGTGATTGCCGCGCACCACTACGTGAGGCGCAAGCGCGCGGATGCGGTCAATCACCGGACCTGGCTCGGCTCCGTAGCCGACGAGATCCCCGAGGACGAGCACGCGGTCGTATGTCTCGGGCGGGCAGTCGCGCAGGACGGCTGTCAGGGCGGGGAGATTGCCGTGGATGTCGCTGATGACGAGGTAGCGCACGCTGTGGCTCTATTAACGCAGGACGCCGGCGATCTGAACGCTACCACCTGAGTTGGTGCATGACGTCCTCGACGAGCGCGTCGATCCGGCCCGAGGCATCCACTCGGATGTGTGCCAGGCGATACGCGGCGCGACGATCCTCGAAGAGCGCGGCGAACGCGTCCCTGTCTGCCGCGAGAGGACGGCGCCCATCGGACGGCACGCGGTCGATGATGCGACTGAGCGGGGCGTCCAGCCAGATGGCGGTGCCGTCGGCCAGGATGTCGGCCCGATTGGCGGCCTGCACGAACGTCCCGCCGCCGGTGGCGACGATCACGTTGCGAAGAGGAAGGTAGGTGAGGAGCACCTCGCGCTCCACCTTCCGGAAGTACGCCTCGCCATGCCGCGCGAAGACCTCGGACACGGTGCGGCCTTCCCGGCGTTCGATCGCATCGTCCAGGTCGATCGCCCGCCATCCCAGCCGTCGCCCGAGCGCTCGCGCGACGGTGGTCTTGCCGGAGCCCATGAACCCGACGAGGTACAGCTTGTCGGCGCGGGCGGCGTTCATTTCCTCAGGGCGGTGAGGACGTCGAAGAAGCCGGGATACGACACATCGACGGCGTCGGCACCGCGGATGATGGTCGGCTCCAGCGCGCCGAGCCCCGCGACGGCGAACGCCATGGCGAGGCGATGGTCGTCGGCGGCGTTCACTTCGCCACCCAGCAGACGCCGCGATCCGCGCACGTGGAAGCCGTCGGGCAGTTCGTCGGCATCGGCGCCGAGGGCGCGCAGGCCGTCGACGAGCGCCGTGATGCGGTCGCTCTCCTTGGCCCTGAGCTCGCCGGCGCCCGTCACCCGGAGGTCGCCGCCGTGCGTCGCGAGTGCGGCGAGCGCGGGGAGTTCGTCGATGAGTCCGGGGACCTCGGCCGGTGTCAGCTCGATGGGACGCAGCCCCCGATGGCGCACGCGCACGCGGCCGACGGGTTCCTCGGCATCCTCACGATCGGCGTGCAGTTCGATGTCGGCACCCATCCGGCGGAGGACGTCGAAGATGGCCGTACGGCTCGGGTTGAGGCCGACGTCCCTGAGCTCGATGAACGAGCCGGGCAGGGCCGCGGCAGCGCACGCCCAGAAGGCGGCTGACGAGGGATCGCCGGGCACGGCCAGCGATCGCGCCGTGAGACGCTGCTCGCCCTCGAGCCGAATGACCAGTCCCTGGACGTCCACCGTCGCGCCGAAGGCCTGGAGCGCGCGCTCCGTGTGATCGCGCGTGCCGGCTGGCTCCTCGAACGTGGTGAGGCCGGGCGTCTGCAATCCGGCGAGCAGCACGGCGGTCTTGACCTGCGCGCTCGGCGTTTCGGGACGATACGCGATCGGATGTACGTTGCCGCCGACGACGGTGAGCGGCGGACGTCCGTTGAAGGCGGTGACTGTGGCGCCCATCTCCTGCAGCGGCGTCACCACGCGCATCATCGGGCGTCGCCGCAGCGAGGCGTCGCCCGTGAGCACGCTCGTGAACGGGTGCGCCGCGAGGATGCCGGCCAGCATCCGCAACGTGGAGCCCGAGTTGCCGCAATCGAGATCCTCCGACGCGGCCTGGAGCCCGCGCAGTCCGCGGCCGACGATCTGGATCGTCGGCACCTTCGCGCCGGACTCCCTGTCGAACGCGTCGTGTTGCGAGATCACCGTTCCGAGCTGTTCGAGACACGCGAGCGTGCTGCGGCAGTCGTTCCCTGGCGCGTAGTGGGTGATGCGCGACACACCGTCGGCCAGCGCGGCCAGCATCGCGTATCGATGGGATATCGATTTGTCGCCGGGGACGCGCACGACGCCTTCGAGGGCGGTGGCGGGCCGGACGGTGACGGACTTCGTGAACTCGGCGGACATTGCGGGCTTCACTGTAGCAAACCGCCACGCACGGCGGAGCGTGTATGATCCTCGCCAACTCCGACGACATGGCCTCCGATCGGTCCACACTCTCCCTGGTCCTGCCAAGCCACATCGACGTTCTCGACTACGTGCAAGTGGTCTGCGACGAGTTGTGCGCGTCGACACGGTTGAACGAGGATGCCTGCCACTGGGTGGGCGTGTCGGTGCGCGAATCGGTGGTGAACGCCATTCGCCACGGCAACAAGTTCGATTCGGCCAAACACGTGCACGTCGACTTCTCGCTGCTGCCTGCTGCCACGCCAGAGTTCCTCGAGATCACCGTGGTGGACGAGGGCGAGGGGTTCGAACCGGAGGACGTGGCCGATCCGCTCGCCCCGGAGAATCTGCTCAAGTCGAGCGGCCGCGGCATTTTTTTCATGCGAAATTTCATGGACGAAGTGGACCTGACGCGCCAGCCTGACGGCGGCATGGCCGTCCGCATGCGCAAGCGCCTCACGGTGCCGGGCGCATGACGAGCGCTCCCGACCCGCTCCTGCTCGCCACCGCTGTCGACGCCGTGCAGAAGGCCGGTGCCATTCAGATGGCCCACTTCGGCGGGCCGATGCGCATCGACAAGAAGGGCGCCATCGATCTGGTGACGGAGGTCGACGTGGCCGTGGAGCGCATGTTCCGCGCGCTTGTCGCGGAGCGATTCCCCGATCACGTCGTGCTCGGCGAGGAGCTCCAGCAGGACGATCTGTTGCGCCGGACCGCTCCCGGCTACTGCTGGGTGTTCGATCCGATCGATGGCACCACCAACTTCGCGCACGGGCTGCCGATCTTCTGCGCGTCACTCGGTCTCGAGCTCGACGGCGAAACGATCGTGGCCGCCGTGTACGACCCGACGCGCCGCGAGCTCTTCACGGCCGAGCGGGGGCAGGGCGCGCGCCTGAACGGCGAGCGCATCACCGTGACGACTGCCGACACGGTGCTCGACAGCCTCCTGGTCACGGGGTTCCCGTACGACGTGCAGCGGCCCGAGACAGGAGAGGCGCTCGTGGCGCTCTTCGGCCACTTCCTCGGACGGAGCCGGGCGGTGCGTCGCCTGGGATCGGCGGCGCTGGATCTCTGCTATGTGGCCGCCGGCCGCTTCGACGGCTTCTACGAGTCGTCCCTGAAGCCCTGGGACTCCTGCGCCGGTGCCCTCATCGTCGAGGAGGCTGGCGGGCGCGTCACCGATTGGCGTGGCACGCGCTTCCAGTCACGCATGGCGCCCGTGCTGGCCACCAACGGACGCATCCACGACGCCATGCTCGAGCTGCTCTCCGGCTTCTACGGCGCGCGCGGGTATACGCTGCCTGCCTGACCCGTCGCGAGGACACGCGACGCGGCACATTCCTTGCTTTTCTCTCGTCACAGGACGCATGCCAGCGGCCGCACGCATGGGGCGTGGCCTCCGGGTTCGCCATCTGGCATCGGGGAAGGTACTTGTCATGATTCGACGCGTGATAACCGGCGGGCTGCTGATGGTGCTCGCGAGCGGCGGGACGGCGATGGCGCAGGACGTGGTCGTCGGCCTCAATGTGGGCGGGTTCCTGGTCAAGGGCGAGGAGACCCGCGATCGCGACGACGTGCTGCGTCAGAACCTGGGCTTCCTGGTCTTCGACATGGCGGACTTCCATGGGGGGACGGTTGGTGGTGACGTGGCCGTCAGCCTGGGGTCCTTCGTCGAGGTCGGTGCCGGTCTGAATTTCTATGCGCGCACCGTCCCCACGATCTACGACCGCTACGTGGACGATGACGGCACGGAGATCGACTCGGACATGAAGTTGCGCAACATCCCGTTGTCGTTCACGGCGAAGCTGTTTCCGCTCACGCGCGACGCAGGCTTCCAGCCCTACGTGGGCGGTGGAGTACAGCTCAACAGATGGCAGTACACGGAAGTGGGGGAGTTCCTCGACTTCAGCAACGGCGAGATCTTCCGCGACAGCTTCACCGACAGCGGCATGGAGATCGGGCCTGTGTTCCTGGCCGGCTTCAGGCTGCCCGTCGGGAGCAGCGTGCTGATGGGCGGCGAGTGGCGGTACGCCACGGCCAAGGCCAGCCTCGATCCGTCACTCGGTTTCTACGGCGACAAGCTCGACCTCGGAGGCCACTCGGTGCTGTTCACTGTTGGCTTCAAGCTGAAATAGCGCCACGCCGCCGCCTTCGCATGTGCGCGTGAAACCGGCAAGGAACGTCGGATCGTCCTGCGCCATGCGATACAGCTGATCCCCGCCCTCCGCCTTCTCCTCGATGAGGACGAAGGCGGCGTGGCGGCGGGGGCTCTTCAGGGCCTCGTACCAGAGCTCGCCAATCCCCTCGTGGATGTAGTGCTTGATGGCCAGGCCGCTCGTCGCGGTCTCCTGCATGTAGTGGGCGAGCGAGCCCATGCTGATGAGGATGGGTTCGCCGCGCCAGGCCTCCATCAGGCAGGCCGTCACTTCGCGGCGCTCGCGCTGATTGGCGCGATCCCACTGCGCTTCTTCGACCATCGGCGATCGCAGGCCGAGCGGCTGCCTGTCGAAGGCGAGCACGGCGAGCACCAGTGCCGCGACGGCTGTGCGATACGCCCTGGGAAGCGTGCCGACCACGATGCCGATGCACGCGGCCGCCGCCGTGATGAGCACGATCATGTAGCGGATGCGGAACGGGTGCCCGCTCACGAACGCGTGGTAGGGCAACGCCGCGCACCCGGCCAGCGCCAGTGCGAACCAGCGCGCCTGATATTCCTTCCGCACCAGTCCCTGGAGCAGCACGACAGCGGCGCCGGCGGCGCCGGCCCACGCGACAGGCCATCCCCCGACACGACCGAGGCCCCAGCCGACCTGCACGAGCGCCTGAGCGGGGACCCCATGTGCGGGGTTGATGGCTTCGTAGAACCCGCCCGTCACGAGCCACGCGCCAACGGTGGCCTTGCTCAGAATCAGGAACAGCACCAGCGCCCCGAGGGGCCACATGCCGACGCGGAGCGCCGCGATGCATGCCGTCGGGAATCCGAGACCGCCCCGCCACAGCGTGAGGAGCGCGACGAGGCCAGCGGCCGCCGTCATCGGCCATGCCTCATAGCGCGTGAGACACGCCAACGCCAGCACCAGCCCCGGCTGCCATGCCGGCGCCGTCGCGACGCTGGTGCTGATGTCCGATGCCTGCTGTCCGGCGCCAGGTACGCGGAGCCCGGTGCCCGGTGTCTGCTGCAGCGTCGACATCGTCCAGCGGTACAGGAGTGCCACTCCGCTGACAGTCAACCCGAGAAGGAGCGGCTCGGTCATCGGCGTGGCCTGCAGGTAGAGCAGGTCCGGCTGATAGATGAACGCCGCGACAGCCGCGACGGCGGCGGCGCGCGATCCCGTCAGGCTTGCGATGAGCCAGGCGAGCGACCCGGCGGCCGCCGCGAAGGACAGCATCGAGATCACCACGCCCGACGCCCCGGTGCGGTACCAGGCGTCGACCTGCACGGGCAGGGCATTGAGGACGTGCGGGAGCGGCAGCCAGACGGCGCCGATCTGACGCCAGCCAGGCGTGAGGCTGTCGAAGATGCGGCGTGCGACGACAAGGTGGGCCTTGGCGTCGTAGTGACTGAGCGTCAGGTCCTGGGCCGCGTAGTAGTTGGTCGCAACGGCACCCAGCAGCAGCGCGGCCGCAGCCGCCACAAGGAAGACGGCGTGTCCGGGGACGTGCGCTGGGATCGGCGGTTTCAGACGCGACGAGGATGTCGATTCGGGCACGGGACGCGATGTGGAATAATCAGTAGCTTGGTCGGGGGCCGACCATCCCGCCATAGTACCTCGCCCACCGACGTGCCAGGGGTGGGTCCGCTGCATGTCAAAAGTCGTCGCTGCCGTTCAATCGTTCGCCGTGGCCCTCGGGGCGCCGGGGCTGTTCCTCGTCGCGCTCCTCGATTCGTCGCTCCTGTCCCTGCCGCAGGTGCCCGACCTCCTGCTCGTCTGGATGGTGAGCCGCCAGCCCTCGATGTGGCTGGTCTACGCGGTGATGGCCACCGCCGGATCCGTCGTGGGATGCGTGGCGATGTACCTGCTCGCGCGCAAGGGCGGCGAGCGTGTCCTGCGCAAGATGGTGAGCGAGGCGCGGATGGCGCGCGCACGCACCACCTTCCAGCGCTGGGGACTGCTGGCGGTGCTGGTGCCGTCGATCCTGCCGCCGCCGGCGCCGTTCAAGGTGTTCGTGCTGCTGGCTGGCGTGGTGCAGATCCCGCTCTGGCACTTCGCCGCGGCGATCGCGCTGGGGCGGGGCTTCCGCTACACAGGCGAGGCGTTGCTGGCGCGCTGGTACGGGCAGCAGGCGATGACGTTCCTCGATGAGAATCTGCGCCCCGTGTCGCTGGGTCTTGCCGCGCTGCTCGTGGTGGGCGCCGTCGTCTACGCGGTGCTCCGCCAGCGCCGGACGCAGCCGGCCGGTGCAGTATAATCCTGCGTTTCCTGATGCCTCCCGAGATCTCGCTCGTCATCCCGATCTACAACGAGGCGCCGAACATCGAGGCGCTGGTCGACGAGATCACGGCAGCGCTCGACGGCTGGGGCCGCACCTACGAGGTGCTGCTCATCGATGACGGCAGCACCGATGGCAGCGCGGAGGCACTCGCGAAACTGCCCGCGCGCGATCCGCGATTCCGCATCATTCGCTTCCGCAGGAACTTCGGACAGACGCCCGCCTTCTCGGCAGGCTTCGCGTATGCGCGCGGCAGCGTGATCATCACGTCCGACGGCGATCTGCAGAACGACCCGAAGGACATCCCGATGCTCGTCGCCCGGCTCGAAGAGGGCTTCGACATCGTCTGCGGCTGGCGCAAGGACCGCAAGGACACGCTCGTCACGCGGCGTATCCCGTCGATGATCGCCAACAAGCTCATCTCGCGGGCGACGGGTGTCGAACTGCACGACTACGGCTGCTCGCTGAAGGCGTTCCGGAGCGAGGTGGTCAAGCCGCTGCGCCTCTACGGCGAGATGCACAGGTTCATCCCCGCGATCGCGAGCGAGTTCGGCGTGAAGGTGTCCGAGGTGATCGTGAACCATCGCGCGCGGCGGGCGGGGACATCCAAGTACGGCCTCTCGCGCACGATCCGCGTGATCCTCGATCTGGTGACGGTGAAGTTCCTGCTCAACTACGCCACGCGGCCGCTGCAGATCTTCGGGCTCATCGGCGTGATCCTCGGCAGCCTCGGCGCGCTCATCATGGCGTACCTGACCTTCGTGCGTCTCTTCCTGCACCAGGGGATCGCCGATCGTCCATTGCTGCTCTTCGGCATCCTGCTCGTGTCGTCGGGACTCCAGTTGCTGACGATGGGGCTGCTCGCCGAACTGCAGGCGCGCACGTATCACGAGTCGCAGGACAAGCCGACTTACGCGATACGAGACATTGTCGAGGCGTCGGCCGAACACCCCGAATCACTGCACGTGCCCGTCCACATCGGTGCGGGTCCGCGGGAGGTGTCGCGCGGGTGAAAGCGCCGCGCGATCACGATGCGCGGATCACGGTGATCCAGCGCGAGCTGTTCGACGAGAAGAAGTCGAAGGCGCAGCGCTATGCCGATCTCGTGATCGGGCGACCGGGGTTGGGCGCGCTGCTCGCGCATGAGTGCATCACGCTCCTGTGCTGGGGCGTGCCCGGCGCACTGGGTCTCTTCCTCCGCTCGAAGCTGTACCCCCTCCTGCTCGGATCGTGCGGGCGCGGTGTCGTGTTCGGTACCGGCGTCGTGCTGCGGCATCCTCACAAGATCCACATCGCCGACAACGTCGTGATCGACGACGGGTGCTGCCTCGATGCGAAGGGGACAGACAACCACGGCATCACGCTGGGGCGCGGCGTGTTCCTCGGCCGCCACGCCATCCTGAGCTGCAAGAACGGCGACATCGTCGTGGAGGACGAGGCCAACATCGGCTTCAACACGGAGATCTTCTCGGCCTCGCGCGTGCGCGTCGGCAGGAAGGTGCTGATTGCCGCGTACACGTACCTGGTCGGCGGCGATCATCTCTACGACAGCGTCGACGTGCCCGTGCTGGATCAGGGGCGCACTGCCGCGGGCATCGACATCGGCGATCACGTGTGGCTCGGCGCGCACGTCGTCGTGACAGATGGATCCACGGTCGGACGCGACGCGATCATCGGCGCAGGCGCGGTGGTGGTCGGCGCGATCCCCGAATACGCCATCGCCGTCGGTACCCCCGCGAAAGTCGTCCGCGACCGTCGTGAGTCGTGAGATCCGAGCCCTGATGCCCGTCTTTCTCCTTTTTCCTTC
>CAYRAE010000022.1:18164-21426 GCA_964422175.1 uncultured Luteitalea sp.
AAGGCCGAGGGCCCAGGGCCGAAGGCCTAGGCTCCGTCCCCCTATGTGCGGAATCGCCGCCATCGCCGATCGTGATCCGCGGGCGCCGGTGTCAGCCGACGCCGTCCACCAGATGGTGCGGACGCTCGTGCACCGAGGTCCGGAGGACGAGGGGCTGATCGCGCGACCGGGTGCGGCGCTGGCCATGCGGCGCCTGTCCTTCATGGACATCCCGGGCGGGCAGCAGCCGTTCAGCAACGAGAGCGGCGACATCCACGTCGTGGGCAACGGCGAGATCTACAACTACCCGGATCTGCGCGCCGAGCTGAGCGCCCTCGGCCACGTCTTCCGATCCGGGTCAGACATCGAGGCCGTCGTCCACGCGTACGAGGAGTGGGGGTGCGACGCGTTCGCGAGGCTGCGCGGCATGTTCGCCGTCGCGCTGCACGACGAGCGGACGCGGGCGCTCGTGGCGGCACGGGATCGCGCCGGCGAGAAGCCGCTCTTCTACGCGCACACGCCTCGAGGCCTGTTCCTCGCGTCGGAGGTCAAGGCGCTGCTCGTGCGTCCCGAGATCTCGCGCGAGTTCGATCTCGGCGCGCTCGACCAGTTCATGACGTACGAGTACGTCATGGCGCCGCGAACGCTGTTCACGCAAATTCGTAAGCTGCCGGCTGCGCATCATCTCGTGTATCGCGACGGCGTCGTCGAGGTGACGCGCTACTGGGGCGCCGCCGACACGCCGGTGCGCGAGTGGGCGTTGCCCGACGCCGCGCAGGCCGTGCGCGGGGCGCTGGCGACCGCCGTCGACAGGCAGATGATGTCCGACGTCCCGCTGGGCGTGTTCCTGTCTGGCGGTATCGACTCCAGCGCGATCGCGGCGTTCATGGCCGACGCGGCGGTTCGCCGCGGCGTGACGGTCACGAGCTTCAGCATGGGGTTCCGTGACGAGAGCTACAACGAACTGCCGTATGCCCGCTCGGTAGCCGAGCGCTTCGGGCTCACGCACGTCGAGGATCTCGTCACGACCGACGTCGCCACGCTCTTCGATCCGCTCGTCGCGCACCTCGACGAACCCTTCGCCGATGTCTCGCTGTTTCCGACGTACCTGGTGTCGCGGCTCGCGCGCCAGCATGTGAAGGGCGTGCTGGCCGGCGACGGGGGCGACGAGCTGTTCGGCGGGTACGACGCGTACGCGGCGCAGGCCCTCGCGTCGCGGCTGTCGCGCGTGACGCCAGGCGTGGCGTGGCGGCTGGCCGATCGCGCGGCGAGCCTCGTCCCGCCGTCGGAGCGGAAGAAGGGCGCGCTCAACAAGGTGAAGCGCTTCCTGGAGGGTGTGGCGGCTCATCCCGCCGATCTCGGACACTTCCGCTGGGCGACGTTCATGAACCAGGCGTCGCGCGCGCGCCTGTACACGCCGGCCATGCTCGAGGCGTCACTCGGCGGCGACGTCCATCGTGAGGTCCGTGACGCACTCGGGGCCTATCGGGCAGACGATGTGGTCAATCGCGAGTTGTACGCGGACCTGCGCACGTACCTGGCAGACGACATCCTGGTGAAGGTCGATCGCATGAGCATGGCGACGTCGCTCGAGACACGGGCACCGTTCCTCGATGCCGACGTCATGGAACTCGCGTTCTCGATGCCCGGCCACCTGAAGGTGCGCGGGCACGAACGGAAGATCGTGTTGAAGGAGGCGCTGCGCGGCGTACTGCCGGACAGCATCCTGTTCCGCCGCAAGGAAGGCTTCAGCATCCCGATGAAGAACTGGCTGCGGCGCGATTTGCAGCCGCTGATGCGTGACCTCCTGTCACCCGAACGTCTGCGCCGGCGTGGGCTCTTCGAGCCGCGCGAGGTCGACCGGCTGATGCAGGAGCACGTCGCCGGACGCGCCAATCACGCACACCAGTTGTTCGCGCTGATGGTGTTCGAGCGGTGGGCCGACGCGCTCGACGCGCCCGTTCAGTTGCCGCGTGTGGCGACCGCGGTGTCGTAGACGCGCGCCAGCGCCTGGATCTCGTCCCGCCGCCGATCGTCACTCCATCCGAGTTCCACCGCCATGAGCGCGGCCGCGTCTTCCACGGCGGCGTCTCCGGCGGGGCCGCGACTGCCGGCCTCGGTCCGCCGCAGCAGCGCGTCGGCCAGCGTCAGCGCCATCTCCTCGCGCACGGCATGGAGCACCTCGGCACCCGTCACCAGGCACTGACGCATCGCGGATGCCGTGTCTTCTGTGCCGTCGTCGCGGCGTCCGAGGGGCCGCAGCAGGCGTGGATCGTTGTCGGCAACGGCCGCCACGTCGCGCCACGCGGTGCCGTAGTTGTGGATGAGGCGCTCGATGAGCGCCGCCGGCACCGTCGCTGTCGCCTCGCGACGCGCGTCGGCGACGAACGCGTCGAAGTCGTCGATGTCGCCGCCGTCGAGGCGCGTGGTCGACGTGAGACACGGGCGTGCCGTGTCGAGTGCGCGGCAGACGGCATCGACGGCACGCTCGGCTGAGTGTCGTGCGGTCGTGTAGCGCACACCCACGAGCGAGAACAGGTTGCGACAGCCGTCCTCCGCGTGGTCGCTCAGTGGACTCTCGCGCAGGAGTACCACACGTGCGGCCGTCGCTTCGGTGGCCGGCAGCAGACCGCGGTGGACGAGACGGACGTCGGTCGCCCGCACGCTCGCACGCGGGAACGCGGTGTTGACATCGTCGAGGAGCTGGTTCACGTCGTCGCGCCGCGGCACGAGATGGTCGGCCGAGCCCGTCCATGGGTCGTGGCTCGTCCCGGCGATCGTGGCGCCGCGCCACGGTGCCAGGAAGAACAGGCGCCCGCGCGCGGTCCCGCCGACGGCGTGCGTCCCGCCCTTGCCGTCCAGCACGAGGTTCATCGCCACGGACCACTGCGGCACGCGTCTGCCGCTCGGCGACGCGCCCAGGGATCGCAACAGTTCCAACGTCCAGCCGCCTGTCGCGAGGAGCACGATGCGCGCGCGGATGGGGAAGCGCGGCGCGTCCGGCTGCAGCGACTGCGCCATCACGCCCACGACGCGCCCGTCCTCGTGGCGCAGCAGGTTCACGGCCTGCACGTAGTTGGCCGCTTCGAGCCCGTGGCGGACCGCCGTACTGATGAACGCCAACTCGGCGCGCGAGCTGTTCGAGAGCTGGGCATCGTGCCACTCGATCGCTCCGGTGACGCCGGCGGGATCGATCCACGGGGCCAGTCGCAGGCATTCCTCGCGAGACACGATGCGGCTGGCGGGGAGGTGCTTGCTGGCATCGGGAAGCGCGTTCCGATCG
>CAYRAE010000022.1:21526-22858 GCA_964422175.1 uncultured Luteitalea sp.
GCACCGTAGATGCCGGCGCCCACGATGAGGAGGTCGAACTCGGAGGTCGTGAGTCGACTCGGGTCGCGTCGCACGCAGCAGGTATTCTACGATAGCGGGATGCACCCGACCGCGGCCCGGCCGCAGGGCCCCGTCACCAGCGCCGACGTTGCCGCCTACTGGAATACGCGCATCCACGATCTCGAGATGACCACCCACGCGGTGGGTACGCGCGAGTTCTTCGACGATCTCGACGACTACCGGTTCGACAAGCTGCACTACCTGCCGAGGCTCGTCGACTTCGCCGGCTTCGCGGGCAAGCGGGTGCTGGAGATCGGTTGCGGGATCGGCACCGATCTCGTGCGGTTCGCTCGTGGTGGCGCGCGGGTCACGGGCGTCGACCTCGCGCAGACGTCCATCGATCTCGCGCGGCGGAACTTCGAACTGCACGACTTGCAGGCCGAGGATCTGCGCGTGGCAGACGGGGCAGCCCTGCCGTTCGACCACGACACGTTCGACGTCGTCTACTGCCATGGGGTGTTGCAGTACGCCGCCGATGCGCCGGCGATCGTGGCCGAGGCGCGACGGGTGCTGCGGCCGGACGGTCTGGCGATCTTCATGGTCTACAACCGCGTGTCGTGGCTGAACGCGATGTCGACGGTCATGAAGGTGGGTCTCGAGCACGGCGATGCGCCGGTGCTGACGCTGTACTCCATCCCCGAGTTCACGGCGCTGCTGGCGCCCTTCAGTCGCGTGGAGATCGTCCCGGAACGGTTCCCCGTGGCCTCGAGGCTGCACAAAGGATGGAAAGCGACAGCTTACAATTCAGTCTTCGTCGGTACGTTCAACGCGCTGCCGCGGTCGTGGGTGGCCAGGTTCGGCTGGCACCTGATGGCCTTCTGCCGGCCATAGCCTCGCGCGCGGGGGCCGTCGCGCTGGTGATGACCGTGGCGGTCGCCGGTTGTGGTGAGCCGCGCGGTGCGGAGGTGCGTGCCGCCGCGTCAGTCGTCGATCGGGAGGCGCCCTCCGATGTGTCGCCAGCCGAGGTGCCCGCCGCCACGGAGGCACCCGTCGAGCCGCTGCCTGCCGTCGCGCAACCGTATCGTGCCGTGACCACGGGCACGCTCGCGTTCCAATCGGACGTCTCGGGCAGGCCGAAGATCTACACCGTCGATCTCGCCAACGGTCGTGTCACGGCGTTGACGCGCGGGCAGGACTGGCGCGACGAATCGCCCCGGTGGTCCCCTGACGGTGGCTTCATCGCGTTCGCGTCGAACCGGGCGCACTACGGACCGGATGCCGAGTCCGGCACGCCTGACTTCGACGTGTACGTGATGCGCGCCGATGGTTCGG
>CAYRAE010000023.1:0-22771 GCA_964422175.1 uncultured Luteitalea sp.
GGCAGAAGCACGTCACCCTCGACCCGCGCTTCATCCGTCCGGCCGAAGTCGACCTCCTCATCGGCGACCCCGCGAAGGCCCGCACGCAGCTCGGCTGGCAGCAGGAAGTCGACTTCCGGGGGCTCGTGACGATGATGGTCGACGCCGACCTCGAGAGGTTGGAGAAGAGCGCCACCCCGGCGCAGCCGCTGGCGTGAACGTTGCGGGCGGGGCCCTGTCGTCGCTGTCGAGAGAAGACTGTGGCCCCGTGTCACGACAGGCGATGAGCGGTTGGCTGTCTTCAAGGGGCGTGCTGCGTCAGTGGTGAGCGAGGGACTTTCTCGCGAAGGGATCGAGCAGCGATTCCGGACCAATAGTGGCCTCACCGTTGGAGCGCGGTTCGCGACCGCCGGTTTGTCGCTCGCGACGATTCCCGTTGTCGTTTCCCGCCTCGGCGTCGGCGTGTTCGGTACTTGGGAGTCCGTGTTCGCACTCGCGAGCCTGGCCGCGGTCTTTCAAGTCGCAGTCAGCGGCACGCTGGTGTGGCGCATCTCGGAGGCCTATGGCCGAGGTGATGCCGTCGAGATCCGCCGACTGGTCCGCGTCGGTGCGTGGGCGGTCTGGACGATATTTCTGCTCGTTTGGCCATTGACGTGGGTGTTCAGTGACTGGGCGGTGCGGTTCCTCGGAGTTTCGCCGGACATCGAGCTCTCGGTGGCGCGCATGTTCCCCATCGTGGCTGGTCTGGTGTTGCTGAGCGGCTTGAGCGAGACGCTGGAGGCCGTCGTGAGCGGCTGCCAGAGGACCGGGCTCGTGAACGTCATCGGTGCTTGCGCGCACGCATTGAACTACACGGCCGTGATTGTGCTGGTGCTGCTGGGAGGCGGACTCTGGAGCCTCGTCGTGGGGCAGGGGATCGCGTTCTGCGTGCGGTTTGCCGGGGCCTGGGTGGCCTCGCGCTCATCGTTCGGAGCCGTGAGCCTCCTGCCGCAGTTGCCGCGACGCACCGACATCACGATGGCTCGGTATTCAAGCCTGCTGATGGTGGGGTCTCTTGCGCAGGCGCTGCGCGATCAAACAGACAAGATCGTGCTCGCATCGCTGGCCTCGCCGACGTGGGTCGGATACTACGGAATCGCGGTACGCTTGTCCACGCTGGTGATGGAGATCATCCGCTTCGTCTATCTCCCCATCCTCACCGCGGTAGGGGCGTTGAACGCGATGGGCGATTGGGAAGGAGTCCGGAAGCTGTACCGTCAGCTCATGGCCGTGGTTTCGAGCGTCACCGGGCTGATCGTCGTCCTGGTGCTGGGGTTGGCGGACTACATCATCGTGTTCTGGATCGGCAGACCTATACCGGAGGTCACGCCACTTCTCTGGTGGCTGATGGCCGGCAGTGCATCGGCGGCCATGCTGACAGGTCCGGGGACCGCGATTTGCCGCGGCTGCGGTCGCGCCGGTATCGAAACCATTTACCTGACGGTGAACCTCGTGCTGAACCTCGCGCTCACCGTCTCCCTGGTGTTGCTGATTGGACCAATAGGTACTGCGGTGGCGACCGGATCGACATGGGCTCTCTCGTCGATCCTCTTCTTGTTCGTCCTGCACTCCAGGGTCGATCTCCCGGTCAGCGCCAGCCGGCGAGCCGCCCTCACGACGCTGGTCGCCGGGGTCTTCGCTGGCATCGTCTACTGGGTGTCCGGGTTGGTGGATCTGCCGCAGGGGCGGTCTGAAGCGTTCTGGTACTGCGCTGTCCTCGGCTCGTTGGGGGCGATTGCCTACTTCGCCGCCTTGGTCACGTTGCGGTTGATGTCCGTGCCGGATGTGGTGCGCGGCATGCGCGGCATGCTGCGGGTAGCCGGATGAGCGGACACGACATGCCATTGGTGTCGGTGATCACGCCGGCCTACAACGCGGCGCGGTACCTGCCCGACCTGCTGTGTTCCGTCGAACAGCAGGATTACCCGAGGATCGAGCACATCGTCATCGATGATGGCTCGACCGATGGTGGCGCCACGAAGGCGGTGCTCGAGGCGTCTCGCGGGGTGCGCTGGTGGTCACGAGGGAATCTCGGTCAGTACGCGACGCTGAATGAGGGCTTCCGCGCCGCCACCGGTGATCTCGTGACGACGATCTCGGCCGACGACAGCTATGTCGATGCGGGTGCAATCGGTGCGCTAGCTCGCGCCCTGATTGAGCGTCCTGAATGCGATGTGGCGTACGGATTCACGTTACACGTCGACGAAGATGGCTCCCCCTTGCCCGTCCAGCCGTACCAGAACTATCCCCCATGGATGCTGCGGTACAACCTTGGGTTCATTTTCCATTGCTCGCTGCTCGTCCGCAGGGACCGGCTCATCCGCGATGAGCTGCTGTTTGACGGGTCCTACCGCTACATCGGCGACGCCGACTGGATGCATCGTCTGTCGCAGCGCTGCCGCTTCCAGCGTGTCGATCGCTACATCGGTGCGTACCGACACCATGGCTGTCAGGTCTCGACGGTGGCCAGTGAAAACGCCTCGGCTCATGCGCAACGGCGCGCCGAGCACGCAACTCTCCATAGCCGATACGGTACCAATCTGGCGATTAAGGCATTGGTCGAAACCTACAACACTTTTCAGCAACGTCGAGTGACGATGCTCGCTGCATGGCGTCAGGGCGGAAGCCGTCAGGTGCTGAAGGCGGTTGGTACGTGGATGACGCGGACACATGGCGAGCAATAGGCAGAACGCCGTCGAAGGGCTCCATGTGCTCGTGCTACCGTCGTTCTATCCGACGCGAGAAGCGCCCTACAGTGGCACCTTCTTTCGAGACTGGGCGCAGGCACTCCATGGCGCGGGCGTCAGGGTCGGTGTCGCCTACACGGAGGTCAGAAGCCTGCGCCATCTGTCTCCGCAGGCGCTTGCGCAGACACGCTTCCAAGTGTCGGATGGTGTCGAGGATGGCCTGCCGACCGTGCGTCTTCACGGATGGAACACGCTGGCGCAATGGACCGCCGGCGGGCTGATCTGGGCACGCTGTTCGCAGCGCGTCATCCGCGAGTACATCGCGCGCCATGGGCGCCCGGACGTCGTGGCGGCGCAGTCGGTCACCTGGGCTGGCCGGGCGGCGTGGTTGGCGCAGCGCAGGTGGGGCCTCCCGTATGTGATCACGGAAATCAACACCGGGTTCGGTACCGGTCACGTGCGTGGCTGGGAGGCGACCATGAGCCGGCGATCGTTTGCGGGCGCGAAAGCCGTGGTGGCGATCAGCCAGAACCTGCGCCAGCGCCTGATCGCATTCGGCGGCGCCAGCCGCGTGGAATTGATCCCGTGCACCGTGGACGACTCGTACTGGACGTCTCCGGCTGTGCCTCGATCGCAGACCCCGTTCACGTTCTATGCGCAGGCCCACCTGACGCCGAGGAAGGGCTTCGACATCCTGATTCGGGCGTTTGCCAGGCAGTTTCGCGGCGACTCGACGGTTCGCCTCGTGATTGGTGGTGACGGCGTGAGCAGGCCGGATCTCGAGGCGCTCGTGGATGCGACTGGGATCCGCTCCCAGATGACGTTTCTGGGTGCGATATCGCGGGATGCCGTGCGTGAGGCGATGCATGCCGCGAACTGTTTCGTGCTGCCCAGTCTTGCCGAGAACTTCGGCGTTGTGCTGATCGAGGCGATGTCGACAGGGCTGCCGGTGATCAGCACGAGATGCGGGGGGCCGGAAGATTTCATCGACGAGCGCGTCGGCATTCTGCTCCAACCGGGCGACGAGGACGGTCTGGCGACAGCGCTTACGACACTACGCATGGCACCACCATTCGACGCACTGACCATCAGGAACCATGCAATCCGACGCTTTGGCCACGCGATCGTGGGAAGGCGGTTGAGCGAACTCTACCGGACGGTACTCAAGTGATGACCGGTTCGACGGACGAGAGAACGCCGCTGTTGTCGAGGGTCGATCCTCGGATTCTGGTTGCGTTGCTGATCGGCTTCTACGTGTTGTTGCCGCTGGACCGGGGGTTCCCCACGATTCCGATGTTCGGTCGGCCTCTCAATGCGGCGATTGCAGCTACGCTGCTCGTCCTGGTCGTTCTGATCGTGCAGTCTCGCGGCATTCTGCTGTCGCTGGTCCGCGATCCTTACGTCATTGTCCAGTCGCTCTATGCCGGTGCTCTGCTGGTAGGTGCACTACGGGCCCCGAGCGCGCCTGTGGCGCTGCACTGGTCGCTCCTGTACTACTGCACCTTCGTGCTGAACTACCTGATACTCCGACACGCGATCGGTCTGCATGGTGCTCAATGGTTGTCCAGGGTCGTCGTCGGATTCGGATTGGTGGCGGCGGGGGTCAGCATCGTCCAGGCGGTGTTCGGTATTCCGGTACCGATCTACGATCACTGGTACGAGAACTACTTCCGCAGTCCCCCCGAGGACTACGCCCTGGCTACATCTCGGGCGGCGGGCACGATGAGCAACCCGATTCTGTATTGCGTGTTGATGGCGCTGGTGATTCCGTTCGCCCTGGATATCCGACTCCGCTGGGTGCGAGCGATCGCCTTGTTCGCGGTCATGTTCGCTGCTGGGCTGTCTGGATCGCGAACCGGCGTCGTCGTCGTTGTGGCAATCGCCGCGGCGGCGGTTGCCGTCTATCGGTGGCGCGCCGTGAAGGCACTTCCGGCGGTCGGTCTCGGTGTCCTGCTTCTTGTCGTGTCTCTTGGCTCGCTGCGTGGCGGGGAGCAGTCGCGACTGGGATTCCTGGTGGCGCGACTCGGCTTTCTTGCGGACCACACGGCCGTCGAGGAGCGCTCCAAGTCGGTTCTCAATGCCGGGTCGCGCCCGCCGACAGGGCCGGGCGAATGGATGAGCAAGCAGGAAGGAGCGGAGACGAAGGCGTCCCGGATGGCTGGCATCGAGGCTGCGAACAGACTTCCTGCTGAGGAGCGTGCGGAGGTTACCGCGGCGCTCGGCGTGAGTCTTCGGCAGGAGAGTGTCCGTGAAGCCGTCCGTGAAATGACCCAGGAGTGGGGACCCGTCACGTGGCTGCTGGGACGTGGTTCCCTGACTTCGTCCTCGGTCGGGATGCGCATCCAGCCCTGGTACAACGCAGTCGACAACGTCTTCATCTGTGCGCTGTACGAGCGGGGACTGAGCGGGCTTGCGCTGTTCGTGGGCGCCTTCATCGCATTCCTCGTTGCGACGCGGCGGGCAGCGATGATTGCGGTGCACTGGTATGTGCCGCTGGTCCTCGCAATCACGGGGCTGTCGTTTTGCTGGGAGGCGTACTCGATGTTCAATATTCTGGCGGTGGCGTCGATGGCCGTCGCTGCGTCGCAGGCCGCAGAGGCGGACCGGCGACCTCAGCCGGACGAACGAGATAGGCGCGGCGAACCATAGACAGACGATGCGAATTGTAGTCGTTTCAACCTTTTACTCGGAAGGCATGGGCTACACAGAGAACTGCCTCCCGAGGGCGTTGGCCGCGCGTGGGCATGAAGTGCATCTCCTTGCCAGCACGTACAACGTCTACGGCAACCAGCCAGACTATGCGGCGACGTACGGTGACTTCCTGGGTCCCAACGTCGTGAGTCCGGGCACAACCAGCGTCGACGGCTATCAGGTGCATCGTCTCGAGGCCAGGCTCGTGAGCGGCTACGTCATGAGCACTGGCCTGGCAGACAAAGTGCGCGAGATCGCCCCGGATGTGGTGCACTCCCTGGAGATCGCGTCGCTGCAGACCTATCGATTGGCGCTGCAGAGGCCATTCAGCCGGTTTGCCTTGTTCTCCGAAACGCATCAACACATGTCGGTCGTCAGACCGTTCCTGAGGAGCCCGGGCGCGTTTGGTCGGAAGGCGGTCTATCGCCTGACACGTACCCTGCCGACGCGCCTCGCCAGCATGGCCGTGGAGACGTGCTACGCGATCGCTCCCGATTGCGTTGAGGTCGCGACCCGGTTCTACGGAGTCCCACCCCACAAGATCAAGCTGCAGTCGCTTGGTGCCGACACTGAGATCTTCCATCCGGTCGAGACAGACGCCGACATGCTCGCGAGGATGGCCTTGCGTGAGAGGCTCGGGTTCGGCGCAGACGATATCGTCTGCGTCTACACCGGGCGCTTTTCGCGAGAGAAGAATCCGGCTGTGTTGGCGCAAGCGATCGACTCTCTGCACGACCGCGATCCAAGATTCAAGGCACTGTTCATCGGACGGGGACCGCAGAACGACACCATCGCGGCGTGTCGGAACACGAAGATCGTGCCTTTTATGAGGCACAGCGATCTGGCCGAGCACTATCGCGCGGCCGACATAGGGGTCTGGCCAACCCAGGAGTCCATGTCGATGCTGGATGCAGCCTCAACCGGTCTTCCGCTCGTCGTCTCCAACACGGTCGGCGAAGTCGAGCGTGTGAAGGGTAGTGGGCGAATGTACGTGGAGAACGACGTACACAGTCTGATAGAGGCGCTGAGCGGCCTGGCAGCGCCGGCTGAGAGGCGCCGACTGGGTGCCGTCGGTCGCCAGAAGATGCTGGATGGTTTCACCTGGGCGAACTATGCGGCGACGCTCGAAACTGACTATCACAACGCCTTGAGCCGGATGCGATCCAAGGCGAATCGCGCTGGCGGGGGAGCACCTTGAGGACGATGCTGTTCATCGGCCCGTTGCCCCAACCCGTGACGGGGCAGTCGCTCGCGTGCCGCGTGCTCCTCGAGGGACTGCCGCGGCGGTATCGACTCGAATTGGTCGATCTGACCAAGCGTGGTTTCGTGCAGGGTGTCGATTCGCTGTCGCGCGTAGCCGAGGTGGCCGGGATTGTCTGGCGCGTCTGGCGTACGCACGCGCGTGCCGATGTGATCTACCTGACCGTCTCGCAATCGGTCAGTGGCAACCTGAAGGATCTGGTGCTCTACGCCCTGTGCTTCAGGAAGCTCCGGTGGATGGTCATCCATCTCCATGGCGGAGCGGCGATGCGGGAGATCATGCGGCGTCCGGGGTTGTTGCGAAGGATGAATGCCTTCTTCCTCGAGAAGCTCGGCGCGGTCATCGTACTCGGGGCATCCCAGCGCGAGATCTACCGGGACGTCGTGCCAGACGAGAGGATTCACGTCATTCCGAACTTCGCCGAAGACGGGCTGTTCACCAGCACTGACAGGATCGCCGAGAAGTTCGCCACTACGACCCCGCTGCGCGTCCTGTTCTTGAGCAACCTGCTGCCGGGCAAAGGATACGAGGAACTGGTCGACGCCTACCTGGGCCTCGACGAGGCCGGGAAGGCGTCGATACGGATCGACCTCGCGGGTGCTTTCGAATCTGACCGCGCGAAGGCGGCGTTGCTGGCGAAGGTGGTGGGCGAGCCGCGGATCCAGTACCACGGTACGGTCGGCGGCCAGCGCAAGCGAGCCTTGTTCGATCGGGCGCACGTGTTTTGCCTGCCGACCTACTATCCGTACGAGGGCCAACCGATCAGCATCCTGGAAGCGTATGCGTCCGGGTGCGCAGTGATCACGACGAACCACAGCGGCATCCCTGATGTGTTCTGCGACGGGACCAATGGCTATCAGGTGGCGGTTCGGTCGGCCACGGATCTCCGCGCGGCGCTCCAACGGGCCGGACAGAGCCCGGAGCGACTTCGCAAGATGGCGGAGACGAACTATGCTACGGCGCATGCCCGGTATCGGACCGCCGCCTATCAGCGCGCGGTGTCGGCCGTCATCGACGGCGTCGTCGACACCAGGCAGGCGACCCGTTCCGGTGGCAAGACAGGGTGACCACGTCGCGCGCGTGCGGCACTCCCTCTTGCGCCGCGATTTGATGGGTGTCGAGGGTCGCCGCGCACGAGGGGATGCGACGTCGTCGTGGACGAGGGTTACCCGCGTGTCGTGTTCCGCTCGGTGACGACGCACCGCCGCTGCCGCCGCTGCGGCTACTCGCCACACACGGACTAGGAGGCGCTTTGATGGTGACCACGGGGCCGTCGAGGGAATCCGGCTATTCTAGGCGCGCATGTTCCGGCACCTACTGGTCTACACCGAGGCCGAGATCTGGTCGGCGATGCGGCATCATGTCCAGCAGGTGGTGAGGACGCAGTCCAATACATGTCTGGCGGGCACGCACCCCGTCGCAGCGACCCGAGGTGCGTTCGTGGCGCCGGGCGACGCAGGGACTGGTTCGTCTTGAGGACGATGTTGTTCATCGGTCCGTTGCCCGAACCGGTCACGGGGCAGTCGCTTGCGTGCCGTGTGCTGGTGGACGGGCTGCCGCGCGACTATCGGCTCGAGCTGGTCGACCTGACCAAGCGGGAGTTCAAGCAGGGCGTCAACTCGCTGTCTCGCGTCGGTGAGGTCGCCAGCATCGTCTGGCGCGTCTGGCGTGCGCATCGGCGCGCCGACGTGATTTACCTGACCGTCTCGGAGTCGCTCGCCGGCAATCTGAAGGACCTGGTCCTCTACGCGCTGTGCTACCGGAAGCTCCAGTGGATGACCATCCACCTCCACGGCGGGGCCGGCATGCGGGAGATATTGAAGCGCGGCGGCGTCTTGCGACGGCTGAATGCGTTCTTCCTGAAGAAGCTCGGCGCCGTCATCGTCCTCGGCGAATCACAGCGCGAGATTTACCGGGACATCGTACCGGGCCACAGGCTTCGCGTCGTCCCGAACTTTGCCGAGGACGACCTGTTCACGACGCTCGAGCGGATCAAGGAGAAATTCGGTATGACCAATCCGCTACGGGTGCTGTTCCTGAGCAACCTGCTGCCGGGAAAGGGATACGAGGAGCTCGCGGATGCCTTCATGGGGCTCGACGAGGCGGCCAAGGCATCGATCCGGATCGATATGGCGGGCGGCTTCGAATCCGAGCGGTCCAAGGCGCTGTTTCTCGGCAGGATCGCCAGCGAGCCGCGCATCCAATACCACGGAACAGTGGCGGGCGAGCGTAAGCGCGCTTTGTTCGACCAAGCCCACCTGTTCTGCCTGCCGACCTATTACCCTTACGAGGGGCAGCCGATCAGCATCCTCGAGGCGTACGCGTCCGGGTGCGCAGTGCTGACGACGAATCACAGCGGCATTCCCGACGTGTTCCGTGACGGGACCAACGGCTTCCAGGTCGCGGCGCGGTCGGTGACGGACCTCCGTGTGGCTCTCGATCGTGCGAGGCGGACACCCCAGTCGCTCCGGCGGATGGCGGAGACGAACTTCACGACGGCACGCGAGCTGTACCGAACGTCGGTCTACCAGCGAGCGGTGTCGGCCGTGATCGACGAGGTCGCAAGGCGGTGATGGCGGACGTGGACGTGCGCCCGGGTGTGGTGGAACAGTACGACGACTACTACGAGGACGGCGTGTCGGAGTGGCGCCGGCTGGGAGCACTCGACAAGGCCGCCAACATCGTGGCGTTGTGCAGCCGGATCCCCGCCGCGTCGGTCGTCGAGATTGGCGCGGGCGACGGGGCGGTGCTCAGCCGGCTCTCCGAGCTTGGCTTCGGCGAGCAACTGTACGCGGCCGAGATCTCACGATCCGGAGTCGCCGTCATCCAGCGTCGCGGCATTCCGCGCCTGGCCGAATGCCGGCTCTTCGATGGTGTTCGTCTGCCTTGGGATGACCGGAAGTTCGATGTCGCCATTCTGAGCCACGTCGTCGAGCACCTCGAGCATCCGCGCCAGCTCCTGGCCGAAGCGGCGCGGGTCGCCCGGTATGTGTTCGTCGAAGTACCCACCGAGGACATCAGCCGGCGGGCGCATGACTATGTGCCAGATCGTGTCGGGCACATCAACTTCTACTCGCCGCGCACCATTCGGTGGCTGCTGCAGTCCTCCGGGCTCCGTGTTCTGACTCAGGTGACGACCAATCCGTCCAAGGCCGTCTACGCGTTTCAGGCAGGCCGCGCGGGCCTGGTCCACTTCCACACCAAGAACCTGCTGCTGCGGCTGGCGCCGGCCCTGGCGACCCGCCATTTCTGTTATCACGAAGCCCTCCTCGCAACAGCGGAGCCCGACGGGCGCGAAGCCGCGCCGGTGGTACGCGCAGGAAGCGACGCAGGATGAGCATGCTCCGCTCTGTTTACCGCCGTGTCCGCCGCACGGCCCTCCGTGCGATCGGCCGTGATGTCCTTTTCCCGGTTCAGACTCGAGTCCCCTGCGAACGGCATGGCAGCGAATACGGAGGCTGGTGGATCAATCCCGAGGCACTGGACGCCAACTCGGTGGTCTATTCCGTGGGGATTGGGACGGACATCACCTTCGACCTGTCGCTGATCGAGGCCCACGGGCTGGCTATCCATGCTTTCGACCCGACCCCGGGCTCGATCGCGTACTTGCGAAGCCTCGAACTGCCCGACACGTTCACCTATCATCAGGTGGGGCTGGCTGCTGCCGACGGGGCCGCCGGCTTCCGGCCGCCGGACAATCCCCAGCACATCTCCCACAGCCTGATGTCCGCCGGGCAGACCGATACCCGTGCGATCATGGTGGAGGTGCGCCGGCTTTCGACGCTCATGCGCGATCTCGGCCACGACCACGTCGACGTGCTGAAGATGGACATCGAGGGTGCCGAATACGACGTGCTCGACGATCTGCTCGATCAGCGGCTCCAGGTCCGACAGATACTGGTCGAGTTCCACCACCGGTTTCCGGGCATTGGTGTGGATCGGACCCGGAGGGCTGTTGCGAGACCCAATGCTGCTGGGTATCGCATCTTCGCCGTTGCGGACAGCGGCGAGGAGTACAGCTTCATTCTCGACAACAGCGACAACCTCGCACGGCCAACACCCACGCCGGCGCCGACTCGGTAGTCAGTACGAGACGTTCTCGACATGGCCAAGCGCCCCTATCAGATTTGCACCAACTGCATCATGGACACGACCGATTCGAAGATCGTGTTCGATGACCGTGGCTGGTGCGACTACTGCAACAACTACTACCAGCACATCCTGCCGAACTGGCATCCGGACGAAATCGGGGCGCGCGAACTCGAACGTGACGTCGAGGCCATCAAGCGCGATGGACGCGGCAAGGACTACGACTGCGTCATTGGCCTGAGTGGCGGCGTCGACAGTTCCTATGTCGTCTATGTGGCCAAGGAAAAACTCGGGCTGCGTCCGCTGCTGTTGCACGTCGACGCGGGCTGGAACTCGCAGGTCGCCGTCAACAACATCGAGAAACTGGTGGATGGACTCGACCTCGACCTCCACACCGAGGTCGTCTATTGGCTCGAGATGCGCGACCTGCAGCTCGCCTTCTTCAAGGCCCAGGTTCCTCACCTCGACACGCCGCAGGATCACGCCTTCTTTGCCGGCCTGTACAACTTCGCCGCGCGTCACGACGTGCGGTACATCCTTACCGGCGCCAACTACTCGACCGAATGCGTGCGCGAGCCGCTGGAATGGCACTACCACGCCTCAGACCTGCGTCAGCTCAAGGACATCCATCGCCGTTTCGGGACGAGGCCGCTCGAGAAGTTTCCGACCGCGGACATCCTCAAGTTCAAGGTCTACTACCGCTTCGTCAAGGGCATTCGCGTGGTCAAGCCGCTGAACTGCGTGCCGTACCTCAAGGAAGAGGCGATGCAGACCCTGGTCGATCGTTTCGGCTGGCAGCGCTACGCGCACAAGCACTACGAGTCGCGCTTCACGCGATTCTACGAAGGCTACTGGCTGCCGACCAAATTCGGCTACGACAAGCGCCGCGCACACTTCTCGAGCCTGATCCTCACGAAGCAGATGACGCGTGACGATGCACTGCGCCAGATCAGCCAGCCTGCGTACGACGACGAGACGATCGCGCACGACTTCGAGTACGTGGCCACCAAGCTCGACATCGGTGTGGACGAACTCCGCGGGTACCTCACCGGGTCCAACAAGACCTACCGTGACTATCGGCACAGTATGGCGATCATGGATCTTGGCACTCGCGTGCTGCGCCTGCTCGGCATCCAGAGAGCCATCATCCGATGATCACGATCGTCGACTACGGACTGGGGAATGTGAACGCATTCCTGAACGTGTACAAGCGCCTCAACATCGCAGCCAGGACCGCGTCTCACGCCGAGGATCTGGAAGACGCGGTGAAGGTGATCCTGCCCGGGGTTGGCGCGTTCGATCACGCCATGGTGCTCCTCAACCAATCGGGCATGCGTGAGACGCTGGACGACCTCGTCGTGCGACGGCAGGTGCCCGTCCTCGGCGTGTGCGTGGGGATGCAGATGCTCGGTCGAGACAGCGAGGAGGGCCGCCTGCCTGGTCTCGGATGGATCCAGGGCTGCGTGCGGTCGCTGAGCTCGATGACCGCGTCGTTGCCCGTCCCGCACATGGGGTGGAACGACGCCGAGCCGACGACCGTTGAGCCGCTCTTCGGCGGCCTCGAGTCGCCTGCCCGGTTCTATTTCCTGCACTCCTACTATTTCGACTGCGATCGACAGGAGGATGCCATCGCGATGGCCGAGTACGGAGGCAGGTTCGCGTGCGCGGTACGCGCCGGCAATGTCTACGGCGTGCAGTTTCACCCCGAGAAGAGCCATCACTGCGGGGTACAGCTGCTGAAGAACTTCGCCGGGCTCTGACATGCTGCGTCCACGGATCATTCCCTCGCTGCTGCTCAGGAACGGAGGACTCGTCAAGACCGTCCGGTTCACCGATGACGAGAAGTACGTCGGTGATCCGGTGAACGCCGTGCGGATCTTCAACGAGAAAGAGGCCGACGAGCTCATCATCGTCGACATCGACGCATCGACGCGCGGTTTCGAGCCCAACTTCAAGCTCATCGCGCAGATCGCCGTCGAGTGCCGGATGCCCCTCTGCTACGGCGGCGGTATCACGACCGTCGATCAGGCGTCGAGAATCATCGGCCTGGGTGTGGAGAAGATCGCCATCAGCTCGGCGGCGCTGCGGAATCCCGCATTGGTACCGGCCATCGCGCACGAGCTCGGCAGCCAGAGTGTCGTGGTGGTGTACGACGTCAGACGCCGACCCGACGGCAGTGACTTCGATGTCTGCACGCACAACGGCCGCAGGACCACGGGGCAGGCGCTCGCCGAGGTCATCAGCCAGGCGGCATCACTCGGAGCGGGGGAGATTCTGGTCAATTCGATCGACCGCGACGGCACCATGCTGGGTTACGACCTCGCGTTGGCGCGGATGGTGCGAGCCGCAACCTCGCTGCCGATGACGGTGCTGGGCGGCGCGAACTCGCTTGCGAACATCGAGGGCCTGTTTGCCGAATGTGGCGTCGTTGGGGCTGCGGCGGGCAGTCTGTTCGTGTTCAAAGGGACGCGTAAGGCCGTGCTGATCAATTATCCCGGTCAGGTGCAGAAGGACGAGATTGTCCGTTCCGCGCAGGCACGGCCGAAGCCCGCGTAGGCCTGCTGGAGTGGACGACGTGAGCATGCGGGAGCGGTTGCCCAGTGACCTGAGGCGGCTCCAGGGACAGCGAGTGCTGGTCACTGGAGCGACGGGCGCTCTGGGGCCTGCCGTGATCGCGGCACTCGCCGCCGCAGGCGCTGAAGTGCACGCGCTCGTACGCCGTGACGTCGTGGTGCCCGGCGCGAAGACCACGCACCAGGGCGAGCTCACCGACAGCATTCGCCTCGCCACGGCCCTCGAGGGGATGCACGCGGTGGTACATCTCGCGGCACTCCTGCACATCATCGATCCCCCGGCGGCACTCGAGAGCAAGTACCGCGCGGTGAACGATGAGGGGACAGCCAGGCTTGTCGACCTCAGCCTGCGTGCCGGAGTCTCACGCTTCGTGTACGCCAGTACCATTGCCGTCTATGGGCCAAGTACCCTTGGTGTCGCGCCATGGACGGAGGCTGCCGTCTGTCGTCCGGACTCCGCGTACGCTCGCTCCAAGCTGGCTGGTGAGGCACATGTCCGGGCTGCTCGCGGCCGCGCCGGCGTGCCCGTGGGCGTCGTCCTCCGGCTGGGAGCGGTGTACGGCGTAGGAGTGAAGGGCAACTACCGCCGACTCCTCGATGCCCTCGCAAGCGGTCGATACGTCCATATGGGGCCGGGGCGGAATCGTCGTTCACTGGTACATGAATCCGACGCGGCCGCAGCCATCGTGCTCGCGCTCTTCCACACGGCCGCTGGTGGGCAGACGTTCAATGTGACAGACAGGCAGCCTCACGAAATGCGCGAAGTCGTCGCTGCGATGTGTGCCGCGATGGGGAAGCGTGTGCCTCGTCTGCGTATCCCGGTACCGCTCGCGCGCATGCTGGTCGGTGGCGTGGACCTGGCGGCGCGTGTGACCGGCATCCGGCCACCGATAACTGCCGCGGCGCTGGACAAGCTGCTCGAAGACGTGGCGGTCAGCGGTGAGCGGATCGCAGAGGTGATCGGCTTCACACCGCAGTTCGATCTGGAGTCCGGGTGGCGCGAAGTGGTCGTCCGGATGCGGCATGAGACGTTGCTCCCGCGTGGGGAGTCGTCGTGATTGCCAGTCATCTCACGCTCGCGGTGGTCGCGGGGCTCTCGACCGTGTGCCTCGTGGAAGTCGTACGCCGCTGGTCCCTGCGACTGGCGCTGCTCGACACGCCGAATCACCGCAGTTCGCACGTCGTGCCGACGCCGCGACTCGGGGGGATCGGAGTCGTCGCGACGCTCCTCGGCGGACTGGGATGGCTCGCCTGGACCGCCGCTGCGCACGGCGAGGCGCTCGCTCCGTCGTTGCTGCGGCTGGGCGCGATCGGCGCCATCGTCTCGGGCGTGTCGCTGCTGGACGACGTGCGATCGCTCTCGGCCCCTGTACGGCTCGCCGTGCACCTGCTTGCCGCGACGCTACTTGCACTCGTCGTCGATCGTGTCGGCGTGCTCGATGCCGGTCCGCTGGGAGCGCTTCGTCTGTCTCGAGCGGCCGCGATCGCCGTAACCGTGGTGTGGATCGCCTGGTTCATCAATGCGTTCAATTTCATGGACGGCAGCGATGGCATCGCCGCAACCCAGGCCACTGTCGCCGGCCTGAGCTGGGTGGTGTTCGGCGCCTGGCAGGGAGTGCCCGCGCTCGTCATGTGCGGCGCGTTGCTCTGCGGCAGCATGGTGGGCTTCCTGACGCACAACTGGAGTCCGGCCCGGATCTTCATGGGCGACGCGGGGAGCGCCTTCCTGGGATTCCTGCTGGGAGTCGTGCCATGGGTTGTCGGCGGCGATCGCCTCTGGCTGCCGAGCGTGCTGGTTCTCTGGCCGTTCCTCTTCGATACGATCGCGACCCTGATGCGCCGCGCGCTGAGGCGAGAGCCGGTCTGGCGAGCGCACAGGTCGCATCTCTATCAGAGGCTGATTGTGGGAGGATGGAGCCACCGGGCGGTCGCGACGTTGTATGGCGCGCTGGCGTTGCTGGGGATGGCGGCGGCTCTGTCGCTCCTCGGCAGCAGGCGCGACGTGGCGTCCCTTCTGCTGGTGGCGGTAGCTGGCGCTGCCGCTCTGCTCTGGAATCTGGCTGGCCGCGCCGCGGCCCGGCCAGCGTGAGAACATGCGGAACCGCTACATCCTGCTGGTCGACGTCGTGGTCGTGCTGCTGTGCATATCGGCGGCATTCGTGTTGCGCCTCGACTGGCAGGCGCCGTTTGCCGCGAACCATCCGTTTGCCGAAGCCGTTCGCTTCTCTCTGCTGGTTGCACCGCTACTGAAGCTGCCGGTGTTCTACGTCTTCGGTCTCTACGCCCGCTACTGGCGATTCGTGGGCCTCAATGACCTGCTCACCATCCTGACTGCTGTTTCGGTGGCCTCTGTGCTGTTCGGGGCGGCAACACTGGCGGCCGTCTCCACCGGCTGGGTGCCGGCCTATCCGCGATCGGTGCCGGCGATCGATTGGATGCTGACGCTGCTGGCGGTGTCTGGCGTGCGCATCGCCGTCCGTGTGCTGGCCGAGGCCCGCGCGGCCTCGCTCGGCCACGGCAGCCGCCCGGTACAACACAAGCGGGTCATCGTCGTCGGCGCCGGTCAGGCGGGCACCATGGTGGTGCGCGAGATGCAGCGGAACCCTCAACTCGGCCTGGAGCCCGTGGGATTCCTGGATGACGACCGCGCCAAGCTGGGCAAGTCGGTGCAGGGGCTTCGTGTGCTGGGGCGACTGGAACAGCTCGAGGAGGTGATCGCCTCGCGACACATCGACGAAGTCGTCATCGCGATGCCCAAGGTGCCTGGTGCCGCGCTTCGAAGTCTCGTGCAGTCGTCACGCCAGGCCGGTGCATTGGCGAAAGTCGTGCCTGGCGTGTTCGAGCTACTGGGAGACGACATCAGTGTGTCACGGCTTCGCGACGTGGACATCACGGACCTGCTGCGGCGCAGACCTGTGGTAGCCGCGCCAGGGACGGCGGGCTACCTCCGCGACCAGCACGTGCTCGTCACCGGCGCCGGTGGTTCCATCGGCAGCGAACTCTGTCGGCAGATCGCCAGGGCTGGGGCGCGGACGCTGGTACTGGTCGGTCACGGCGAGAACAGCATCTTCGAAATCGCCGAGCACGTGCGGCAGACGTTCCCGGCCGTCGACGTGGTCGCGGTGATTGCCGACATCCGCCACCGCAGCAGTCTGGATCGTGTTTTCACCGCGCACAGGCCATCGGTGGTGTTCCACGCAGCGGCGCACAAGCATGTGCCGCTGATGGAGGAGCATCCAGCCGAGGCCGTCGCCAACAATGTGGTGGGCACCGCGACGCTCGTCGAGTGCGCGCTCGCCCACGGCGTTGAACGCTTCGTGCTGATCTCGACAGACAAGGCCGTGCAGCCGTCGAGTGTGATGGGCGCCACCAAGCGCATGGCCGAAATGGTGGTGCGCGATGCCGCGGCCCGCAGTCGACGGCGTTTTCTCGCCGTGCGGTTCGGCAACGTACTCGGCAGTCGTGGGAGTGTGGTCCCTTTCTTCCAGCGCCAGATCGCGCGTGGTGGGCCCGTCACGGTGACTCACCCCGACATGACGCGGTTCTTCATGACGATCCCCGAAGCCGTGTACCTGGTTCTGAAGGCGGGTGGCTTCGCGCACGGCGGAGAATTGTTCGTGCTGAACATGGGGCAGCCGGTGAAGATCGTGGACCTCGCGACGGACCTCATCCGTCTTTCGGGGTTCGCGCAGGACGAGATCGAGGTCGTCTTCACCGGCCTGCGGCCCGGCGAGAAGCTCGCGGAGGAACTCTGGGAGGCGAACAGCCGCGTGGATCCGGCGGGCGAGGGTGACGTGTTTCGCGTTCACGAGCCGCAGCCGCCATTGGCGGGGGACGCCCTGCGTCGTGTCATTCACGACCTCGAACTCGCCTCTGGTTCCGGCGACGAGCTCGAGATTCATCGTCTGCTCTCCGACGCGATTCCCTCGTTCGTCTCGAGCCTTCAGCCCGCGCTGCCGACGCCACCTGGCATGCGTGGGCCACGTCCCTGAGAGCCTCACGATTCGAGGACTTTGGCGCGGCTTTGCCGGGGTTGACCGGGATCCACCCCCAGAGTACAGTCGCCGGTTGGAGAACGGTACGGAATGTCACGGATGCTGGTCACAGGCGGTGCCGGTTTCATCGGGTCGAACCTCGCTCGTCTGCTGCTCGATCGCGGTCACACGGTCACGATCCTCGATGATCTGTCGTCGGGCTACGCGTCCAACCTCGCAGCGGTCCCCGAAGCGGCCTTCGTGGAGGGTGATGTCAGGGATCCCGATGCGGTCGCGCGGGCCATCGCGGGCTGTGAGGTGGTGTTCCATCTGGCGGCATCGGTTGGCAACACGCGATCGATTCAGCATCCCCGCCTGGATGCCGAGATCAACGTGCTAGGCACGTTGACGATCCTCGAAGCGGCGCGCCATCACGGCCTCCGGAAGCTGGTGTTCTCGTCGTCGGCAGGCATCTTCGGCGAGCTCAAGACGGTGCCCATCACCGAGGATCATCCCGTTGAGCCGGACTCACCCTATGGCGCCAGTAAGCTCGGCGCCGAGAAACTGTGTCTGTCCTACGCGAAGTTGTATCCGCTCGAGTGTGTGTGCCTTCGGTATTTCAACGTGTATGGCGTCAACCAGCGCTACGACGCGTATGGCAACGTGATCCCGATCTTCGCCCACCGGATGCTGCACGACGAACCGGTCCGCGTGTTCGGCGATGGTGAACAGACACGCGATTTCGTCAACGTGCGTGATGTCGCGGAAGCGAACTATCTTGCCGGCATGAGCCGCGGCGTGTCGGGCGCGTTCAACATCGCGAGCGGCAGCCGAGTGACGATCAACGCGCTCGTCGCAATGATGTCCGAAGCGAGCGGCATCTCGCCGCAGGTCGAGCATGGGCCACCGAGGCCAGGCGACGTGCGCCACAGTCTGGCCGACCTGACGCAGGCGCGAGAGTCCCTCGGCTTCGAGCCCGGCGTGTCGCTCGCCGATGGCCTGCGCCAATACATGGCCTGGGCCCGGGCCGCCGGCGTCTGACGTTGGCACACGTTCTGGTGCTGTCGCTCGTATTTCCACCCGACAGCGTGTCCACGGCGCAAATCATGGGCGATCTCGCCGCGGATCTTGGTCGACTGGGACATCATGTCTCGGTACTGACAACCACGCCGCACTACAACAGGGACCTCGACGCAGAGGCGCGCCAGCCGCTGCGTCGTATCTGGGGCGGTCTCGTCGCGCGCAGCAGGTTCGGCGACGCCGAGGTGTGGCACACCGCCATGCCGCGCAAGACGGCGTCGGTGCCGAAGCGGCTCATGGCGTGGTGCCTGTTCCACGCCCTCAGCCTCATGGTCGGTATTCTCGCCCTGCGCCGCGTCGACGTCATCCTCGCACCTTCGCCGCCGCTGACGATCGGCGTTGCTGCCTGGTTGCTGGGGCGGTGGCATCGCGCACCGTTCATCTACAACGTGCAGGAGCTCTATCCCGACATCGCCATCAACCTCGGCGCCGTGAGGCGGCCGTGGCTGATTCGGATCCTGTTCGCGTTGGAGCGATTCGTATACGTGCGGGCGGGTCGGATTGCCGTGATCGCCGACCGCATGCGACAGCGGCTGCTCGAGAAGGGCGTCCCGCCCGGCCACGTCGTGGTGATCCCGAATTTCGTGGACACGTCTGCGCTCGAGCCCGTGCCGGCCCCGAACGCGTTCACGCGCGAGTTCGGCCTGGACGGCCGGTTTCTCGTGAGCTACGCGGGCAATCTGGGGCAGGCACAGGGACTCGAGACGCTGCTGGATGCGGCGGCCCTGCTGCGCGATGAGCCCTCAATCGTCGTCGTGCTTGTCGGCAGCGGCGGGTTATGGGACGCGCTCGCGACACGCATAGCGGCCGAGCGCCTCGACAACGTCAGGCTCCTGCCATATCTGCCTTTTTCGCGCGTGCCCGAGATCTACGGCGCCTCGCAGCTCTCGGTGGTGGCGCAGTCAGCGTCCATCGGCGCCGATGCGGTGCCATCGAAGGTCTACCGGATCATGGCCAGCCGTGGTGCCGTGCTTGCGGCAACCGACGACACGTCCGACCTGGCGCGGTTGGTGAAGGATGCCGGGTGCGGCTTCGTGGTCCCGCAGGACGATCCCGCGGCCATCGCCGCGGGGATTCGCCAGGCGTTCGAGCGGCGGCCCGATCTGCCGGCGATGGGGGAGGCTGGGCGTGCGCACATGCTCACGCGCTACGCTCGCCCCGTCGTGACAGCGCGGTACGACCGACTCGTGCGGCAACTGGCAGGAGAGACGCAGACATGACACGGCTGCTCGTGGTTGGTGGCGGAGGCATGCTTGGCCACAAGGTCTGGCAATTGGCGCGAGAACGATTCGATACATGGGCGACCGTTCGGGCGATTACGCCGGCCATGCAGGCTGTTGGCGTCGGCGATCCGGTTCGGACTTGTGTAGGCGTCGACGCGTTCCGGTTCGCCTCGGTCGAAGCCGCACTCGACCGCGTCAGACCCGATGCGGTCGTCAATTGTGTCGGGGTCATCAAGCAGCTCGCGGGTGCCAAGGATCCGGTGCAGTCGATCGCGATCAACGCACTGTTTCCCCATCAGCTGGCGCAAGCCTGCGCGGCGCGCGGAGCCAGGCTGATTCACATCAGCACCGACTGCGTGTTTGACGGATCTCGAGGCGAGCGGCGGGAGACCGAGGTACCGGATGCTCCGGATCTCTACGGTCGCTCCAAGGCCCTGGGCGAGATCACCGGCGCAGGCTGCCTTACCCTGCGCACCTCGATCATCGGGAGGGAATTGCATGGGGCCAGTGGGCTGGTGGAATGGTTCCTGAGCCGTCGTGGCGATGCGGCCGACGGCTACCGCCACGCCGTGTTCTCGGGATTCACTACGGCAGAGCTGTCAGGTATCGTCTTTCGGGTTCTCGAGCAGCACCCCGGACTGACGGGGCTGTATCATGTGTCGGCAGCGCCGATCGACAAACTCGCCCTCCTGGAGTTGCTCAACGACGCGTTTGCTGCGCACGTCCGCGTGACGCCTCGTGACGAGCCGCACATCGATCGCAGCCTCGACAGCACGGCGTTCCGCGCAGCGACCGGTTACGACCCTCCGACGTGGGCCGACATGATTCGGGACCTCGCGGGCGACTCGACACCGTACGAGTCGGCGCGCGCCCTCAGCTAACAAGGACATAGCGTTGACCGTAGACGACAAGCGGATTCTGGTGACCGGGGGCACGGGCTCCCTTGGACAGCGTATCGTGCGCCGGTTGCTCGATGGCAGCCTCGGCCGGCCCGCACGCGTGACGGTCCTCTCACGCGACGAGGCCAAACAGCACGACATGCGTCTGCGCTTCCTGCAGCGGCAGACGGCCACCGACGACGTGATCTACGAGCAGGCGCGTGACGTCCTGGCGTTCCGGATCGGCGATGTGCGCGACTACGAGACGCTGGTCGAGGTGCTGCGCGGCACCGACATCGTGATTCATGCGGCGGCGCTCAAGCAGGTTCCTGCCTGCGAGTACTTCCCCGTGGAAGCCGTCCGCACCAACGTCATGGGTGCCGACGCACTTGTCCGCGCGACGATGGCCGCCAGTTCGCGTGTCGAGACCGTCATCGGCATTTCCACCGACAAGGCCTGCAAGCCGATCAACGTGATGGGCATGACCAAGGCGGTGATGGAGCGCATCCTCGTCGAGGCGAACCTGCGCCAGCCCGACACCCGCTTCGCGTGCGTGCGTTACGGCAACGTCGTGGCCTCGCGCGGCTCGGTCGTGCCGCTCTTTCTCGAGCAGATCACCCGCGGTGGCCCGGTGACGATCACGCTGAAGGAGATGACCCGCTTCCTGCTGACGCTGGATCGGGCGGTGGACACGGTGCTGGCGGCGCTCGAACACGCGCAGCGTGGGGAGATTTATGTCCCACGTGTGCCCGCGGCCCGGATGACCGATCTCGCCGAAGTGCTGATCGGCGGTCGCGACATTCCCATCACATACACCGGCATCCGGCCGGGCGAGAAAATCCACGAGATCATGGTGTCCGAAGAGGAGTGTCACCGCACCATCGAGCGCGGCGAGTACTACGCGGTGTGTCCGATGCTGCCCGAGTGCGAGCCCGTCTCGACGGCGAGCAGTGTGCTCACCAGTGAGTACTCGTCGGCGGATATCACGCTCGATCACGCCGGTCTGCGCGAGTTGCTGACGCCGTACCTCTCAGAGCCGCTACCGGCCGAACTGAAAGCCTGACGCCTCATGAAGGTCCTGACCGTTGTCGGTACTCGGCCGGAGATCATCCGGCTGAGCCGGGTCATCCCGCTGCTCGACGAGGCCTGCACGCACTGCCTCGTGCATACGGGGCAGAACTACGATCCGAATCTCAGCGACGTATTCTTCCGCGAGTTGGGAGTACGGGCGCCCGACGAGCATCTCCACGTCGGAGGAAGCAGCGCGGCCGCGCAGATCGGCGAATTGTTCACGAAGATTGGCGAGGTCTTCGAACGCCATCGTCCGGATCGCGTGCTGATTCTCGGCGATACCAACAGTGGCCTGGCCGCGTTGGTGGCGGCGCGCCTCGGCATTCCCGTGTACCACATGGAGGCCGGCAACCGCTGCTACGACGATCGCGTGCCAGAGGAGATCAATCGCCGCGTCATCGACCACTCGAGCTCCGTGTTGATGCCCTACACCGTGCGCAGCAAGGAGAACCTCGTACGGGAGGGTATCGAGCGTGAACGGATTTTCATCACCGGGAACCCCATCGGGGAGGTTCTCGCTCACTACGCACCGAACATCGACGCCAGTGATGCACTGTCGCGTTTCGACGTACGCCCCGGCGGCTATTTCCTGCTGACCATGCACCGCGCGGAGAACGTTGACGAGCCGGCACGTCTGGCGCGCCTGGTCGACGCGGTGGTTGGTGTCTCGCGCGAGTTCGCCCTGCCGGTGCTCTTCAGCGTCCATCCGCGGACGGCGCACCGCCTGCGTGGCGCCGGGCTTCTACCGGATCCCGACCACGTCCGCCTGCTCGACCCGCTCGGCTTCTTCGACTTCGTCCGCCTTGAACGTGAGGCGCGGGCCGTGATGTCAGACAGCGGGACGGTGCAGGAGGAGTGCGCGATCTTCCGTGTGCCCAACGTGACGATCCGCGACGTCACCGAGCGTCCCGAGACGCTCGAGTGCGGCAGCAATATTCTGAGTGGCGCGGAGCCCGATGCCGTGGTACGAGCGATGCGCCTGGTGTTGTCGCAGACGCCGGACTGGCAGGCCCCGCCGGAGTACGAGGCGAGCCACGTTGCGCGTACCGTGGTTAAGCTTGTGCTCGGGCGCCTCAGCGTTCGACGGCATCACTGAGGAACTCGCATAGAAACATCGTCCTCGACGCGTTGCCGTCATATGAGAGGGGGCGGCGCCGTCGGCCTATGGTAGTCGCCGCGTGACAGGATCTTCTCGAGCCACACGTACAGGACGATGAAGAGATAGC
>CAYRAE010000024.1:0-22563 GCA_964422175.1 uncultured Luteitalea sp.
CGTCGGAGAGCGCGAGCATGAGCGGCGTGCGGCGCCACATGTGGTCGTTGTAGGCGAGCAGCAGCGCGCCCGACGAGAGCTTCAGGAAGTCGAGCGCGGAATTCGGGTTGGGAACTGCGCTGTTGCGGCCCTCGGACCACGTGCGTCCGCCATCCGTCGATTCCGCGCGGATCGTCCAGCCGTCCTCGACCGGTCCATAGCCACCGCCGCGCCGGGCGTAGGCGATGAGGTGACCGGGTTCGAGCTCCACGACGGCGGGCTGGATGTTGCCGTTCGCCGATCGGATCTCGCCGAGCGATGTCCACGCCTGCGTCTTCGGATCGAACCGGAGGAACCGCGACGTGCTCTTCGGCCCCACGAGCTCCGTGTCCTCACCGTCTTCGAGATACACGGGCAGGAGATAGCTGCCGTCGTGGAGCACGATGGGGCGGTTGCGCACCATCATCCCGGCTTCGAGCGCGAGCGGGAACGCGTCGGACCATGTGGCGGCCATGTCGCGCGACACCTTGGCCTGGATGCGCGACGTGCCCCACGTCTCACCGAAGCGCACCACGTAGAACAGCCACACGAGTCCGTCGGGGGCCTGCCAGATCACGCCGTTGCCGACCGACCTGAAGGGATCGCGCGCGACGGGCACCGGCGTGCTCCACGTGGTCTCGCCCTTCTTCAGGCGCGCGCCGAAGACCGTCGTGTCGCGGGCGTACTCGCCCTGTCCCCCGTAGTACACGAGATACAGGTCGCCGTTGGAGAGCTCGGTCAGGCAGGCCGGGTGCTTGTAGGGACCTGTCGGAGTCTCGGGACCGAACACCTTCGTGATGACGGGGGGCGTGGCGTCTTGCGCCCGTGCCGGGACGAGACCGGCGGCAAGGACCGCGCACGTGAGGCTGGCAAGCAGAAGGTGACGCATCAGGACGTACAATACGCCGATACGGATGACGCCTCGTAGTCCCAGACCCCCAGGTCCCGCCGCGCGTGTGTCCGCCGCGCGGACGCGGGACGACAAGTACTACTCGAAGGTGATCGGTCGCGCGCTCGACATCCTGGCCGTCCTGCGCACGCACGAACAGCCGCTCGGGCTGGCCGAGGTCGGCGGGCGCGTGGGCCTGGCCAAGAGCTCCGTGTTCCGGCTGCTGCACACGCTGGAAGTCTCAGGCTACGTCGAGCGGACCGCCGACGGCGCGTACCGGCTCGCCACCGACCTGCGGATGTGGGGCGACGGCCGGCGCGTGTCCGATCTCGTGGACGCCGCCATGCCGCAGATGCGCGCGTTGAGCCGCGAGTTCCGCGAGACCATCACGCTGGCCATGCACTTCGACAACCGCATCGAGGTGGTGGCCACGCTCGACAGCCCGCAACTCATTCGCATGGGCAACATCGTGGGCCGCATCCTGCCGCCGCACGCCAGTTCGCTCGGCAAGGCCATCACCGCGCACCAGCCCGACGATGTGGCCGAGCGCCTGCAGCGCAGCTACGGCGCGCACAGGTTCACCGAGCACACCATCACCGACGAGGTCGCGCTGAAGCAGGAGTTCGAACGCGTGCGCGCCGAAGGCCATTCGGTGGACGCGGAGGAGAGCGTGCTCGAAGGGTGCTGTTTCGGCGCGCCCATCGCCGGTCCCGATGGCGTGGTGTTCGGCGCGATCAGCCTGTCGATGCCCAAGATGCGCCTGCGCGACGAGGCGCACCGCGCGCAGATCGTCGAGGCCGTTCGCGACGCCGCCGCCCAGACCGTCAAGGTCCTGGCACCTGCCTGACGCTGCCCGCCGGATGAATCCGGCGGCTGCGCGTGGGGAATGGGTGACTCTACGGTGTAGCCGCCGGACTTGTCCGGCGGACAGTAGTGTCCGGTTGCCGGTTGCCCATTGCCGGTTGCCGGACTTCAATGCGTCAGCTTCCACTGACGTAATTTCTCGACGGAGAAGCCGGGCGACTTCACCAGGTCGAGCAGGGCGCGCTCGTCGAGCCGCACCGCGTCGCACGCCTCGACGACATCGACGGCGATCGCATCAGGGACGACGAGCAGGCCGTTGACGTCGCCGTGCAGCAGGTCGCCGGGTGCGATGGAGAGGCCATTGATCTCCACGGGCACGTTGACGTCGAGGATGACGGGCTGTCCGTGCGACACCACGAATCCGGGGCAGAAGTACTGGAAGTCGCCGAGCGCCTTCACTTCGACCACGTCGCGCAGGCCCGCGTTGCACACGCACCCCACCGCGCCCAGCGCACGTGCCGTCGTCGCCATGATCTCGCCCATGTGGCAGCCCTTTCGGGGGTCGGGCCCGACGTCGGCAATCACCACCACGGCCGGCTTCGGCGCGGCTTCGAGCGCCTCCCACAACCCCATCAGGCCCGCACCGTCGGCGCGCCCTTCGGTCGTACTGTCCGCCGTACACGTCACCGCGTAGCCGACAGTCGATCCGTACTCCGGGAACACGCAACGCAGGTCGCGATCCGCGTAACCGTCCACGCGGCGGCGCACGGCGAAGCGCTCTATGGCATTGGCCACTGTGGGGCTGTCGATGGCCGCGAGGGCCGCGATCTGGGCGCGCGTGAGGTGGGGCATGGGTGTCCGCTCTCGAAGGGTTTGCCATTTATAAAACAGATGATGTAGAAATGGAACGTCTTTCAAAATGGCATCCACGCGCTCCCTCCCGGAGGCTTCGTTCATGTACGCCCCCGTCCGCTCGACAGTGGCCCTCCTCACCTGGTTGTGGGCCCTCTCGGCGCCTGTGTTCGCACAAGGCGTCGCCCCGCAACCGCTCGACCTCACCACCGCAACCATCGTCGTGGCCGCGGATGCCACGCCGCGCGAGCGCGCGGCCGCGACGATGCTCCTCGAAGAAGTGCAACGCCGATCGCTGGCGCGCTGGTCGATCGCCGACCGCGCGACGAGTGGTGCGGCGATCCACGTCGGCCGGCTGGCCACGCTGCGACGCGGGCCGCTGGCCTCGCGGCTCTCGGGACCGGCCCCCGGCGCCGAGGGCTATCGCGTCAGCAGTGCGCCGGGCGGCGTGGTTGTCGCGGGTGCCGACGAACGCGGCGTGCTGTTCGGCGTCGGTAAGCTGCTGCGTACGCTTCACATCGCGCACGATCGCGTGACGCTTCCCGCGGCGGTCGACGTCACCGAGACGCCCGCTGTCGCGCTGCGCGGGCATCAGCTCGGCTACCGCCCGAAGACCAATTCCTACGACGCATGGGACGTGCCGCAGTGGGAGCAGTACATCCGCGACCTCGCGGTGTTCGGCACCAACGCGATCGAGCTCATTCCGCCGCGGTCGGACGACGACGCCGACAGCCCGCATTTTCCGCGTCCGCAGATCGACATGATGGTCGAGATGTCCAGGCTCGCCGACAAGTACGGCCTGGACGTCTGGGTGTGGTACCCCGCGCTGGACGAGGACTACACGACCGACGCGAGCATCGCGAAGGCCGTCGCCGAGTGGGATGGCGTGCTGAAGCAGCTGCCGCGCGTCGACGCGATCTTCGTGCCCGGCGGCGATCCGGGCCACACCGAGCCGTCGGCCATGTTCCGGTTGCTCGACGCGCAGACGGCCGCCATCCGCAAGCATCATCCGAAATTCCAGATGTGGCTGTCGCCGCAGGGGTTCACGGCGCAATGGATGGAGACCTTCTACGGCCTGATGGCGAAGCAGCCCGCCTGGCTCACCGGCATCGTCATCGGCCCGCAGAACCGCGACTCGCTCTCGACGGTGCGATCGCGCATCCCGAAGCAGTACAAGCTGCGCCGCTATCCCGATATCACCCACACGATTCGCGCCGAGTACCCGGTCCCGCTCTGGGACGTGGCGTACGCGCGCGTGCTCGATCGCGAAGTGATCAACCCGCGTCCGCTCGATCAGCAGGCGGCGTTCACGCGCTGGCTGACTGTCGCGCCGGACTTCCTCACGTACTCGGAAGGCTGCAACGACGACCTGAACAAGATCGTGTGGAGCGCGCTCGGCTGGAACCCGAAGGGCGACGTGCGCGAGGCCGTGCGCGAATACGCGCGCTACTTCGTGGGACCCTCCTACACGGAGCCGCTCGCCGACGGCATCTTCTCGCTCGAAGAGAACTGGCGTGGCCCGTTGGCGGGCAACGTGGGCGTGGAGCGCACGCTCGAGAAGTTCCAGACGATGGAGCGCAACGCGGCGCCGCGCGACCTCCTGAACTGGCGTTTCCAGCAGTTGCTCTATCGCGCCTACTACGACGCGTTCATCAAGCGGCGGCTGCTGCACGAACAGGCGGTGCAGGCACAGGCCACGACGGCACTCGCCTCGGCAGCGGGCGTGGGAACGATGGCGGCGATGGCCGACGCCGAACGCGTGCTCGCGGCGTCGACGCAGCCGGTGGCGCCAGAACTGCGCACGCGCGTGTTCCAGTTGGCCGAGGCGCTCTACCAGAGCATCCGCATGCAGTTGTCGGTGCCGCTGTATCGCGCGATTGGTATCGGCCGCGGCGCCAACCTCGATCTGATTGACGTGCCGCTGAACGATCGCGTGTGGTTGACCGAGCGCTTCGCCGAAATCCGCGCGTTGCCCACCGAGCGCGAGCGCCTCGCGGCAGTGACTCGCATCGTGCGCTGGACCGATCCGGGCCCCGGTGGCTTCTACGACGATCTGGGAGCGCCCGGCCTGCAGCCCCATCTGATGGCACCGCCGGCGTTCAGAGACGACCCCGGACCGTATCATTCGGGTCTCACGGGCTTCGGATCGCAGCCGAACTGGCGGTTGTCGTGGATGAGCCACGCCGAAGCGTTCTACGATGGCGCGCTGAAGATGACGTACGGCGATCTCGATCCCGCGGCGCAATACCGCGTGCGCGTGGTCTATGCCGGCGACATCTACAGCCAGAGCGTGCGCATCCGCCTCACGGCGGACGAGGCGCACGAGGTACACGGTCCGATCGCCAAGCCGTCGCCCGTGGCGCCGGTGGAGTTCGCGATCCCGAAAGCGGCGACCGCCGACGGGAAGTTGACGCTCACGTGGCGGATCAACGAGGGCATCGGGGGCTCGGGCCGAGGCAATCAGGTGGCCGAAGTGTGGTTGATCAAGGACACTGACGCGAAGTGAGCACAGCGACGACAGGGACGCCGTGGGTGAACCCGGTGAAGGCGCGCCTCGCGCGAGGCGAGTACGTGGTGGGCATGCCCGTCACGTCGACGAGTCTCGATGTGGCGGCGCTGGCGGCGCGCGCCGGGTTCGATTTCCTGTGGGTGGAGATGGAGCACGGCCCCATCACGCTCGAGACCCTGCGTCACATCGTGCTGGCCACGCGCGGATTGCCGGCGGTGCCCATCGCGCGCATCCCGGCTGGCGAGACGTGGATGGCCAAGCGCGTGCTCGATCAGGGCGTCCACGGCGTGGTCGCGCCGTTCATGAGCACGCCGGCGGCGGCCGAGCAGCTCGCGCGTGCATGTCGCTATCCGCCGCGCGGACGTCGTGGCTCGGGATCCGGTCTGGCCGAAGGGACATGGCCGGCCGTGCCGTCGTACTTCGATTCAGCCGACGATGAGGTGCTCGTCGTGGCGGTAATCGAGGACGTCGAGGGCGTGGAGCACTGCGAGGCGATCGCGGCGGTCGAGGGTATCGACGTGCTGTTCGTCGGCGCGAGCGATCTCTCGTTCTCGATGGGCCTGCGCGGCGACATGACGCACGCCGACGTGCTGAAGGCCGCCGATCGCGTGCGCGACGCGGCGGCGCGACATGGCAAGTACTGTGGGCGCCCCGTGGGCTCGCCCGAATCGCTGCAGCGCTTCGCGAACGAGGGCTACCGCCTGTTCCACGCCGCGTCGGACCTGACGATCTTCGCCGAAGGCGCCCGCGCGTGGCTCGAGCCCCTCGGCCGCTCGACGGGTGGTGCGCGTGCGGCGTATTGAAGGGCCGGGTACCGGAAGCGGCCGGCAATCGGCAACGGGCAACCGGCAACCGGATCGAAGGCCGAATGTCGCCACGTCGGTGGACGACCTGAAGGCCCAAGGCCCAAGGCCCAAGGCCGACCCTGTCCCGTTCACTCGTCGACGACTGCTTACGGCTGGGGCGGCGGTGTTCGCGGCGGGCTGTGTGCGGCAGGAGCGGCCCTGGCCTTCGCGTGAGGTGCGCGTCATCGTGCATGCGCCGCCGGGCGGGATGTCGGACACCGTGGCGCGCTTCACGTCGCGCGGACTCGACGAGCGCCTCGGCGTGCCGGTCCTCTGCGAGAACCGCGTGGGCGCCATGGGGGCCGTCGCATTCTCGGCGGTGAAATACGCGGCGCCCGACGGCTACCTGATCGGCTACGCGCCGGTGGAACTCGCCGTCGTGCCGCACCTGCGCTACGTCGATCTCTCGACGGGCGATTTCGACCTGCTCGCCCGCCACCACAGGGCGCCTGCCGCGCTCGCGGTTGCGTCGGATTCGCCTTACACGACACTCGCGGCGTTTCTCGACGCCCTGCGCGGCGGCGCGCGCATCAAGCTGGGCACGGCGGGTCCGCTCAGCGTCTGGCACCTCGGCGCGCTCGCGCTCGCCCGTCACCTCGATCGCACGTTCGTCTACGCACCGTTCCCCGGATCGGGCCCGGCGACGACGGCGCTGCTCGGCGGCCATGTGGACGCGGTGATGGCGGGTGTGCCCGAGGTGCAGGCGCTCGTGCGCGGCGGAGCCGTGCGCCTGCTCGGCATCATGGGCGAGGCCTCGTCGCCCGTGTTTCCTGACGTCCCGACGTTCCGCAGCGCGGGCCTCGATCTGATCTTCGAGGCGTGGGGCGGATTCATGATGCCGCGCGGCGTGGCACCCGAGACACTCGCGCGTCTGGAACAGGACGTCCTCGCGGCGTTCGAACTCCCGGCGTTCCGTACGTACTGCAGCACCGCCGGGCTCGACGTCCAGCCGCTCGACGCGACCGGCTTCCGTGCCTTCGTCGAACAGGAATCAGCACGATACGCGCGCCTCGTGCGCGAGTTCGGATTCGTGAACTGATGTCGGGCCCGCGTGTCGTCGCAGCCGCCCTCGCGGCGCTCGCGCTCGTCATCCTCGCGGCAACCCTCGGCTATCCAGGCGGGTCGCAGGGCGTCCCCGGTCCTGCTGTCGTGCCACGCCTGCTGGGCGTCTCGCTGCTCATCATCGGATTGTGGCTGGTGCGTTCGCCCGGCACCGGCGCGCCGCGCCTCGTGCGTCATCAGGCGGCGATCGCCGCGACGATTGCCGTGCTCGTCGTCTACGTCGCCCTGTGGCGCGCGGTGCCGTACGGCGTGCTCACGGGATTCGTCCTGCTGGCGTTCATGCGGCTCACGGGCCTCGGCTGGCGTGGCGCGATCGTGTCCGCGGCGATCATGGCCACCACGCTCCAGCTCCTCTTCGAGCGCGGACTCGGCGTGAGGTTCCAGTAGATGCCGGGCGATCCGATGCTCCTGCTGGCGCCGCTGCTCTCGCTCGACGCGTGGTTCTACGTCCTCATCGGCGTTGGACTCGGCGTGCTGTTCGGCAGCCTCCCCGGCTTCACGGCGACGATGGGTCTGGCGGTGCTGACGCCATTCACGTTCTGGGTCGCGCCCGATCAGGCCATGGCCATGTTGCTCGGCCTGCTCGTGTCGGCAATCTTCAGCGGCGGCGTGCCGGCGATCCTCCTCAACACGCCGGGCACGCCCGCGTCGATCGCGATGACGTGGGACGGGCATCCGCTCGCCAGACAAGGCCGCGCCGGTTTGGCGCTGGGCCTCAATGCGATCGGCGCATTCCTCGGCATCTTCCTCAGCCTCGTCGTCCTGCTGCTCGCGGCGTTGCCGCTGTCGCGCCTCGCGCTGCGGTTCGGGCCCGCGGAGTACTTCGCCGTCGCCGTGTTCGGTCTCAGCACGATCGTGGGCGTGTCTGGCGGGTCGATGCTGAAGGGACTCGCCACGGGCGTCATCGGTCTGCTGCTCGCGGTGATCGGCCTCGACGCGATCACGGGCTATCCGCGGTTCACCTTCGGACAGCCGGAACTGCTCGACGGCGTCTCGTTCATCCCAGTGATGGTGGGGCTGTTCGGTATCGCGGAGGTCTTCACGCAGATGGGCGCGCCGCCGCGCCAGCAGCTCGACGCGCGCACACAGACGGCGGGCATGCTGCCCACGCGCGAGGAGGCACGCACGCTCTGGTCGCACGGGTTGCGCGGCTCGCTGATGGGGATCTGGATCGGCATCATGCCGGCCGCCGGCGCAGACGTCGGCGCCATCCTTGCGTGGGATCAGAGCCGCCGGTTCTCGAAGACACCGGAGCGTTTCGGCAAGGGCTCGCTCGAAGGGCTCATCGCCGCGACGACGGGAGCCAATGCGGGCATCGGCGGCTCGCTCGTGACGACACTCGCGCTCGGGATCCCCGGCGATTCGGCGGCGGCCGTGTTGATCGGCGCGCTGCTGATGCACGGCCTGCAGCCTGGTCCGCTGTTGTTCCGCAATCGTCCCGATCTCGTCGCGACGATCGTGGCGCTCGTGTTCATGGCGTCGCTCATCACGCTCGTGTGGGGCCTCATCGGCGCGCGCGTGCTGGCGAAGATTCTGAGGATTCGCGATCAGTACCTGTGGGCCACGGTGCTGGCCGTCGCGCTGGGCGGCAGTTACGCGCTCAATCAGTCGACGGGCGATGTGTGGACGGCGCTCGTCGCCGGCGTGTTCGGATTCCTCCTGCGGCAACAGGGATTCCCGATGGGGCCGCTGGTCCTCGCGCTCATCCTGGGTCCGATGGCGGAGTCCAACTTGCGCCGCGCGCTCGCCCTGTCGGAAGGCTCGCTCGCGACATTCGTCACGCGCCCGATCTCGCTCCTGTTCCTGGTCCTCGCCGCGCTGACGCTCCTGTGGCCGCTTCTCTCCCGCCGCAAGGGCGCCGACAACCGCCTGCCGGACACGTCCATTCCAGACGGCGACACGTTGTAGGGACGGGGGCAATGCCGCGATGCCGGGAATGCCGAAAATGCCACACGCCCGGCCGTGTCCCGCCCCGCCCAGCGGGCCACCTATCCCCACACTGTCGCGGCGATGTAGCGTTCGGGGCCCGACTGGTCGTTGAAGTAGTACACGGAGACGATGCGGCCGTCCGCGCGGATGACGGAGCGGGGGTAGCCGAGGTCCCAGTCGGCGGCGCCTTCACGCAGCGTGCGCGGCGACGACCACGTGGCGCCGTCATCGTCGCTCGTCACGACGCAGATGCCGAACGGCGCGGCACGCAGGCCGTACACGCAGCAGAGACGTCCCGTGGCGAGCCGCAGCAGGCTTGCCGGATTGCCGCGACCCGTATCGGCGACAACGATGCCGGAGGACGTCCATGTGAGGCCGCCATCACGGCTGCGATAGCCCTCGACGTGATGCTGCGTGCCGTCGTTGCGCCTGATGGCCGTGTAGAGGTGACCGCCGCCGAGCGACACCGTCGACGGCATGATGCGATAGCCATCGCTTTCGGGTCCGATCCAGCCGAGTCGTTCCCACGTGAGGCCGCCGTCGCGCGTACGCAGCGTGAGCGGACGCCCCTCCTTGCCATTGGTCTTGAGCGCCGTGATGAACACCAGGAGTTCGCTCGGCCCGACGACGAGATAGTCGGTGCGCGGGTCGAGTCCAGGCGTGTCGAACGCGGGGATCTGATACGGCCCTGCCCACTGGCGCCCCCGATCCCGCCCGACGTACATCCACGCGCCTGGCGTGCCGTGCGAAGCGCGGAAGGTGAGTGCCAGTCCGGGCGCCGTGAAGTCGAGCGGCGCTGACAACGTCTGCACGGTGGGAAGGCGGAGCGGCTCGCCCGTGACGGCGCGACGCTCGGGGCGCGGCGGTGGTTGCAGCGTCGCGGGGACGTCGAGCGCCCACGTGCGCCCGCCGTCGAGCGATCGCGACAGCACGTGCTGTTCGCCCGCGGATCTGTCGATCGGATGGCGATTCGGATCGCCCGTCTTCAGCACGCCAGCGGTGAACCCGACGAGGATCTCGTCGCCCCAGCTCCAGATGCCGTGGTTGGCCGGCCACCCGCCGTAGCGACCCTTCTCGCGCCAGACGGTGACGTGCTCGGCCGCGGTCGACGGCCCGCCCTGAGCGGCCGGGCTCGGAGAGCCGGCCCTACCAACGACGAGCAGGGCGGAGGACGTGAAGAGAAACGCGCGTCGGTTCATGGTTCAGGGAAATGCCGGCATTGCGGCATTGCGGCATCGCGGCATTGTCCTGATCACCCGGCGAGCGTGAGGCCGAGGACCTGCTCCACTCGTGCGAGCCAGCCCGGCGCCCATGCCAGGTACGCGTCGCGCTGGGCGGCGCGGCGTGGTGAGAGGGGCAGCGGCGTTGGCCCGACGGAGATGCCGCGCGCTTCGAGACCGACGCGGATCCCCCACGGCGTGGGGAACTGTCCCTGCTGCGCGAACAGCTCCTGCACGAGCGGTTGCAGCGCATCGAGCGCGGCCACGTCCTTCTCGCGCGCGGCGCGCATGAGCGCGAGCATCAACTCGGGATACGCGCCCGACGTTCCCGAGATGACGCCATCCCATCCCGCCGTCATCGCTTCGACGAGCACCGCATCGTCGCCCACCATCAACCGCCACGGCGCGTTGCCGCGCGCCTCGGCGAGCTGCGTCAGGCGATCGCGCTGACCACTGCTGTCCTTCATGCCGATGATGTGCGGCGCGTTCGTGAAGAGCCGCAGGATCGTCTCGGTGGCGAGCGGCGTGGTGAACGACGGCAGGTCGTAGAGCAGCACCGGCCCGCCGATCGCGTCGGCGGCTTGCAGGCAGAACGCTTCCAGATCGTCCTGCGCGTACGGGAAGAACAGCGGCATCGAGAGCAGCACCGCGCGCGCGCCCGCATCGAGCGCGGCGCGGCCGAGCGGCACGACGTCGAGGGGGGCGGCGGCGCCGATGCCCACGAGGAAGCGCGAGCCGACGCGTGCGGCCGTCCTGTGGATCAACGCGACGCGCTCGTCGCGCGTCGCGTGCGGGTACTCCGCCGTGGCGCCGCCGAGACAGATGCCGTCGACGCCGGCGGCCAGCAGGAGATCGAGCACGCGATCGAACGCTGCGTGGTCGACCGAGCCGGCCTGCGTCCGCGGCGTGACCGCCGCGGCATACAGGCCGGAGATGGACGGAGGCGCGAGTGCCTCCGTCTCGGGAGCCGAGTCAGACACGGTGACCCTCAGAACCACACGCGGAGCGCGAGCTGCAGGATGCGCGGATCGCTGCCGCCTCCCGCAGCCGACGCACCCGTGATGCGGCCGAAGTTGCCCGACGAGCGGTTGCTGTCAGGCAGGTTGAAGTTCGTGCGGTTGAGCACGTTGAACGCCTCGAAGCGGAACTGCGTGCGCATGTGCGGACCGAGCGCGAACGTCTTCATGAGGCCCATGTCGAAGGTCTGGAAATCAGGCCCGCGCATGGAGTTGCGGCCCGCGTTGCCGAACGTGCCGAGCGCGTTGACGGCGAACGCCGACGTGTTGAACCACTGGGCGATCTGCTCGGACGTCGAACGTCCGCCCGGCAGGTTCGGGTCGCCGACGACATCGGCGAACTGTCCGCCCGTGCCCGTGCGCGCGTTGTCGACGCCGCTCGTCACGGTGAACGGCATGCCGCTCATATACGTGTAGATGCCGGTGAGCGACCACTTCGCGAGCACGGCCTCGAGCACCGGGTTGTCGTACGCGCCGGGGATCTCCCAGAGCACCGACGCCACGAGGCGGTGGCGCCGATCGAAGTTGGACGGACCCCACTCGTAAGACAGATCGTACGGATTGACCGTCGTCGAGGCGTTCTGCTTGTTCTCCGACGTGTTGTCCATGCTCTTGCTGAACGTGTAGTTGCCGAGCACCGACAGGCCGCCCGTGAGACGCCGATCCAGCGTGAGCTGCATCGAGTGGTAGGTGGACTTGCCGAGCGGTTCGATGCTCGTGATGTTGCCGTAGTCCGGGTAGAGCGGCCGGCGCTGGTTGGTGGTTCCCGTGGTGGCACCCGGCGCGTACGTCGCGGGATTGAGCTCGATGCCCACCACGAGGCCGTCGCCGCGCGAGCCCGCATACGCCGCGCGCAGCATCGTGGCCTTGAGGATCTCGCGCTCGAAGGTGACGTGCCACGAGTGCATCCTGCCGGGACGCATGTTGGCCGCATAGCTGAACGCGTTGAACGGCAGCACGACGGGCGCGTCGGACGGGACGTTGTAGATGTCCACCGGGAACGGATTGGTGGAGCCGGCCCACGTGTTGCTCAGGCTGTTCGCGGCGTTGCCGTCCACGCGCGCCACGGTGCCGAACGGTCCCTGCGTGGCCGCGCTGTTGGTGCTGATGCTGTTCGGCTTGTCGTAGAAGATGCCGTAGCCCGCGCGCAGGCTGGTCTTGCCGTCGCCGTTGATGTCCCACGCCGCGCCGGCGCGGGGCGCGAAGAGGCCCCAGCTGCTGTCGTAGCCGCCGTCGGGCAGGCCCGGGTCGCCGGGATAGAGCATGCCGACGGGCGCGTTGGCGTAGACCTGCGACTTCTGGCCCGGCCTGTAAGCGGCCAGGCGGCCGTTGACGTCCGTGTACGGGATGTTCGGATCCCAGCGCAGACCCATCGTCACCGTGACGCGCGGGTTGACGCGCCAGGTGTCCTCGATGAACGAGGCGAGGTAGTGGATGCGCGTGTTCTTGTACTCGCCCACGCCCTGTTCGAACGACTGGAACTTGCCGAGCAGGAAGTCCGCGAGCGCGTCGCTCGTGAACGGCGCAGCGTTGTTGAACGTGTACCGGCCGTTGGCGCGGAAGTTGTTGATGATGTCGCCCTTGCCGTAGCTGTAGTCCACGCCGCCGGCGATCTCGTGGCGGCCCTTCGTCCAGCGAAGCGTGTTGACGATCTGGTACTCGTCGCGATTGAACTGGTTGGTGTCGCCCGAGTTGATGCCGAACCAGCCGCCCACGTTGAAGAACCACTGTGGCGTGGCGTCGTTGTACACGCCCGGGATGCCGATCTCGGCGTACGACGGCGGGTAGATCTGGAAGTTGTCGTTGTACGTCCGGTTGAACGTGACGACGAGGTTGTTGACCAGAGAGGGCGTGACCACCCATGTGTCGTTGAGCGAGACGATCTGGTTGTCCCACGTCCGGCCGAACGTGCTCGTGAGGATGTTTGACGTGTCGAGATACGCGGGCGTCGACGCCTTCGACTTCCAGTAGCGACCGTAGAGGCGATGGTTGTTGCTGAAGGTGTGGTCGAGCCGCAGCAGGTACTGGTGATCGTCGACGTTGGCCGGCGACGAGTAGCGCAGGAGGTTGGCCGATTCGCCCGCGTTCGGGTTGGGCAGCGGCAGGTACTGCGACAGGATCAGGCGCGCCGCCGAGTGAATGCGCTCGGCCGGAATGACGTTGCCCGGGAACGGCTGGCCGGTGAGCGGATCGCGCAGCGTGCGCGAGTAGCCCGAGAAGTCGCCGAGACGCTGCGCGGCGGTGGGCACGAGGGCCGTGCGGTCGGCCGGACGTTGATCCTGCAGCGTGCCCTGATACGACCCGAAGAAGAACGTCCGGTTCTTCACGATCGGCCCGCCGAACGTGCCGCCGAACTGCTTCCGGTTCAGGCCATCGTCGATGGTCGGCGTGAAGTAGTTGTTGGCGTTCATCGACGAGTCGCGCAGGTAGCCGAACGCGAGGCCCTTGAACGTGTTGGTGCCCGAGCGCGTGACGGCGTTCACGATGGCGCCGGCGTTGCGCCCGTATTGCGCGCTGAAGGAGTTGGTCTGCACCGAGAACTCCTGGAGCGCGTCGGGGTTGGGCATCGGGTTGGACGCGTTGCTGTAGTGGTCGTTGTTCGACCCGCCGTCCATGATGTAGTTGGTCGAGTTGGCGCGCGCACCGTTGGCCGACACGCCCACTGCGCCGGGATAGGTGGATCCAGACGTCACGCTGGTGCGCGTATCGGGCGTCACGCCGGCGACCAGCTGCATCAACTGCGTGGGGTTGCGTCCGTTGAGCGGCAGTTCCTCGATGCGCTTCTGGTCCACGACGGTCTTGAGCGTGCTCGACGTCGTGTCGACGGTCGTGTTGATGCCGCTGACGGTCACCGATTCGGAGAGGTCGCCGACGCGCAGCGCGACGTCGAGGCGCACCTCCTCGTTCACGCGCACCACCACGTTGGTCACGTTCACGATCTGGAAGCCGGAGAGCTCCACCTGCACGGCATAGGTGCCCACCTGCAGGCCGCGGAGCACGTACTGCCCCATACCGTCGGAGACGGCCAGCGATTCGATGCCCGTGGCGGCGGCCGTGGCCTTCACCGTGGCACCAGGCACCACGGCGCCGTCGCTGTCGCGGATCACACCCGTCAATCCGCCCGTCGTCGTTTGCGCGTGCAGGGAAGCGGACCCTGTCAGCGCCACCAGCCACATCGCCACCGCTACTCGCAAGAATGTCGTCGTCATGTCCACGTTCCTTGCCCCACACGCATCCGCCCCGCGTTGGGAGGGGACGCGGAGCGGAGAACGGGCCTGCCCGTTCAGCAGCGTGTCGAGGCTCCACCATGAGACTCTCGAGTCTGAATCGTGTCAATCGAAATTTGATACGGATGTCACATTTTTGAAACGACCTCCCGATCGTTGAAAACCTGCCGTCGCCTGAGGCTTAATGGCCGAGCCATGCTCGAACATCTCGCCCCACGCCCACTTCGAATCGGCCTGCTTGATTTCGGAGACGGTCGCGACTTCCTGAGTCAGCCGCTGGCGCCCGTGCAGCGGCAGTTCCGCGACGCGCTGGCCGCGAAGCTGCGGGCCGACGGACACGACGTGCGCCTCGGCGACGATGTGATCTGGCGCAATGACATCGCGGTGCGCAACGGCAAGGCGATGGCGGCGGCCGACGTCGATGCCGTCATCTTCAACTTCTCCGTGTGGGCCTGGCCGCAGTACGCACGCGTGGCCGCGCAGTTCTGCCCGCAGCCCATCGCGATGTTCGCGAGCGTCAACCCGCAGTACCCCGGGCTCGTCGGCATGCTCGCCAACGCGGGTTCGCTGGATCAGGCGGGCATCCGCTTCACGAAGACCTTCGGCGACCTCGACGATCCGGCCGTCTACGGGGCGCTCGTGTCGCGCGTGCGCGCCGTGGCTGCCGCGCGCCGGCTGCGCGGCCTGACGTATGCCCTCATCGGCGGCCGCTCGCTCGGCATCGACACGACGGTGATCGATCCCGCGCAGTGGATGTCCGCGTTCGGCATCGATGTCGATCACATCGATCAGTACGAGCTCGTGCGTCGCGCCGAGCAGGAGCTGGCGACAGGCACGCGCGTGGAGCCTGCGCTCGCATACCTGAAGCAGCATGTCGGCCGAATCCACTGGACCGCGCCCGACGCCACCTTCCGCCTCACCGAGGACCTCCTCCGTCGCCAGCTCGGGATGTACTACGGGGCGATCGACCTCATCGAGGAGTTCGGTTACGACTTCTGCGGCATCAAGGGGCAGCGGGAGCTGACGGAACACTTCGCGACGGCCGACGTGGCCGAGGCGTTCCTCAACGACCCGTATCACCCCGACGGCACGCCGAAGCCGTCGATCGTGTGCTCGACGGAAGCCGACTCCGATGCCGCGCTGACGATGCAGATCTTCAAGCACCTGGTGGGCACGCCGGTGCTGTTTGCCGACGTGCGGCACTACCACGCCGATCTGGGCCTGTGGGATCTGTGCAACAGCGGCGAGCATGCGACGTACTTCGCGGGCCACAGCCTGGATCCGGTGGTGAATCTCGCGAAGACGGAGTTCCGTCCGCAGGGCTTCTATTTCCCCGCCGGTGGTGCGGCGGTCTATCACGTGGCCGCGCCCGGTCCCGTGACGCTTGCGCGACTCACGCGCCGCGCGGGACGCTATCGGATGGTGGCGTTCCGTGCCGAGTTCGCGGACCTCGGCGATCGCGCGCACGACGTGGCGGCGATCAGCCAGGACAACTGGCCGCACGCCTTCGCGAAGTTTGCGTGTACGCCCGACGCGTTCATCCAGGCGTTCAACTGCAACCACATCCACGGCGTGTACGGCGACTGCCTGGCCGAGCTCCAGGGCGTGTGCGACGTGTTGGGCGTGGAGTGTGAAGTACTGCGGTGACGCTGCGCGACGACGCGTGAGCGTGGCGGTCCGACGCGTGGCGGTGGCGAGCCAATTCTGAAATTGTGAAATTCTGAAATCGTGAAATTCGTCCTGCTGTACGCAGCGCTCCTCGCCTGGCAGATCGATCGCTGGTGCTTCACGCCGCACGGGATCGTGTCGACGTGGCAGGAGCGGGCGTCGGACGTGCGCGTGTCCGCGGGATCGCCGGGAGGCGTGACGCAGTCGTTCACCATGGGCGCCGATGGCTTCGATGGCGTGTGGCTGCGGCCGACGGCTGTTGACGGTACGCCGCGCGGCGTGCTCGTCGTCGATCTGGAGACCGGGCAGGACAACGAGCGCCGGCGCGTCGAACGTGTGGCGGTGCCCGCCGCCGACGCGGTGGCGCGGTCGTCACTGCACGTGCGCTTCAGGCCGATGCGCCACTCGCGTGGCGCCCCGTACGCGATCACGATCAGGCACCTCCAGGGGGATGGCGGGCCGGCGATCGATCTGGCGGCCACGCGCGTCGACGCGTGGCGCGACGGACGGTTGTTCGCCGACGGGCGGGAGCTGTGGGGCGACCTCGTTTTCGAGACCTCGTCGCGACGGGCGACGTTGCCGTACTGGATTCACGAAGTGCTGCGGCCCTGGCCGCGCTGGGTGGCCACGTGGCCGGTGGTCGGCGGGGGACTGCTCGCGTTCAACGTGCTGCTCGCGTGGGCGTGCGCGCGTGCGACCCTCAGCGACGTGCGCATCGGGCTGGATGACGAGGCGGCCACACAGCCCGTAGCGGTACTGCCGCTCGCGAAGACCGCGCTCGCGGTATGCGCCGTGGCCGGCGTGGCGATCGCCGCGGTCCCGACCGAGCCGTACCGATCCATCGATCTGCTCGACGCCCTGCCCGATGCGCGGATGGAGACGACGTGGCCGTCGCTGCACGCTGGCATCTCCCTTGAACCTGTGGTGATTTTCGGTCGCGTCTACCGGTCGATCGTGGCGATGCCCTCGTCGACGATTCGCTGGGAGGTCGACGTACCGCGCGGGGCGCACCTGAGGTTCGGCGCCGCGATGCGTCCCGACATGTGGGAGCGTGTCAGTGACGGCATCCAGATGTTCGTGTCGGTCGAGGCCGATGGCGTGTCGACCCGCGTGGTCCAACACACGCTCGCGCCCATGTTCGTGGAGACGCACAAGAATCTCCACCCGAGCGACGTCCGTCTGGACCCGTGGGCCGGCACGCGCGTCACGATCGTCTTCGAGACCACCCCCGAACGCTGGGGCAACGCCGTCAACGACGTCCCCGTGTGGGTGGAGCCGAGAATCGACTGGCCGCGTAACCCCGCCGCCGGCGTCGCGAAGGTGGTTCGGTGAAATGCCGCGATGCCGGAAATGCCAGAAATGCCAGAAATGACGAGAATGGAATGACATTCCCGGCATCGCGGCATTCGCGGCATTTCTATACGTGTTCGGCGAACCGGCCCTGTCGGCGCGTGAAGACCGTCCAGCCTGTGGCGAGCGAGATCGACGCGAGGGCGGTGAGCAGGGCGAACGTGGCGAGCGACGGGAACGCGTGCTGCGCGACGATCTCCTGGTACGCCGTGATGAAGTGCAGCATGGGATTGAACCGCAGCCACCGCTGCAGTGATTCAGGCACCATGCTCACCGCGTAGACGATCGGCGTCAGCCAGAACCACACCTGCAGCGCGACCTCCAGCAGGTGCCGCGCGTCGCGCACGAACACGTAGGCGGTGGCCAGGAGCAGGCCGAGGCCCGTCGTGAACGCCACCTGCAGGACGATGACGGGCACCAGCGCCAGCCACGCCCACGACAGCCCGCCGCCGGTCACGATCGCCGTCGGCAGCAGCACCGTGTACATGATCAGGAACTGCACGAGCGCCGACGCAACGGCCGCCACGGGCAGCACCACGCGCGGGAACGCCACTTTGCGCACGAGCGTGCCGCTGTCGGCCACCGAGCTCGTGGCCGCGCCCAGCGCGCTGGCGAAGAACATCCACGGCAGCAGACCGCTCAACAGGAACAGCGGGAACCGCTCGATGGGCACGCGCACCACGTATCTGAACGCGAGTGTGTACACCGCCACCATCACGATGGGGTGGAGCAGCGACCACGCCACACCGAGGAGGGAACCCTTGTACTTGACGAGGAGGTCGCGCTGGACGAGGCCGCGGAGCAGTCCGCGGTAGGCCACCAGGGCCCGCAGGTCGTTGGCCGCCACAGCGGGCCGAGTGTAGCATGCAGCCAGTGATGCAGGTGCCGCTGCTCGACCTCGCCGCCCAGTACGCCCCCATCCGTGACGCCGTCGTCGAGGCCGTCACGCGCGTGGTGGACAGGCAGACATTCATCCTGGGCCCGGAGGTCGAGGCGTTCGAAGCGGAAGTCGCGGCTTACCTTGGCGCGAAGCACGCCATCGGCGTCAGTTCCGGCACCGACGCGCTCCTCGTCGCCTTGATGGCCCTCGAGATCGGCCCCGGCGACGAGGTCATCGTCCCCACGTACTCGTTCTTCGCCACGGCGGGATGCGTGAGCCGCACGGGCGCGACGCCGGTGTTCGTGGACATCGAGCCCGTGAGCTACGGCATCGACGTCGAGGCCGTGCGCCGCGCGATCACGCCGCGCACGCGTGCCATCGTGCCCGTCCACCTGTACGGCCAGGCCGCGGACATGACGCCGCTGGTCGCGCTCGCGCGCGAGCACGGCCTCGCGGTGATCGAGGATGCCGCGCAGGCCATCGGCGCCACCCTCGACGGCGTGCGCCTCGGCACGATCGGCGACGCCGGCTGCTTCTCGTTCTATCCGAGCAAGAACCTCGGCGCGGCGGGTGACGCGGGACTCGTCACGGTCAATGACGATGCGCTGGCGGCGCGGGTGCGTCTGCTGCGCGTGCACGGGGCGCAGCGCACGTACCATCACGAAAAGGTAGGCGGGAACTTCCGCATGGCCGCCATCCAGGCCGCCGTGCTCGCCGTCAAGCTGCGGCACCTCGAGGCGTGGACCGATGCGCGCCGCCGCAACGCCGATCGCTATCGCGCGCTCTTCGCCGCGCTGGCTCCTGCCGCGCCGGTGTCGTTGCCCGTGGAACTGCCCGGCCGCCGCCACATCTACAACCAGTTCGTGATCCGCGCCGATCGTCGCGACGCGCTGCGCGATCACCTGCGCGCGCACGGCGTGGGCTGCGAGATCTACTATCCCGTGCCGTTCCACCTGCAACCGTGCTTCGCCGATCTCGGCGTGCCGCGCGGCGCGCTGCCCGAATCCGAACGGGCCGCCGCCGAGACGCTGGCCCTGCCCATCTACAGCGAACTCACCGAGGCCCAGCAGCAGTACGTGGTGGAGACGATCGCCGCGTTCTACACGCAGGTCTGAAAGCGATCACGCATGGCGAGGATCGACATCGAGGCGCCAGGCGCCCCCGCGGAGACTCCTGCGACAGGCCCCTGGTGGTGGCCCGGCACCACCACGCAGATCTTCATCGGCCTGGCTCTCGGCATCCTGCTCGGCGTGCTCGTGCCAGACGTCGCGGTGGGCATCAAGCCGCTGGCCGACGCGTTCCTGCGGATGATCAAGATGATCATCGCGCCGCTGTTGTTCAGCACGCTGGTGGTGGGCATCGCCGGCACGGGCGACGTGCGGGCGATGGGGCGCATCGGCCTGAAGGCCATCATCTACTTCGAGGTGGCGACGACCATCGCGCTCGTCCTCGGTCTCGGGCTCGTCAACTACTTCGAACCGGGTTCCGGCGTGACGGTCGCGGCCACGTCAACGGCCGACGTCGCGGCGATGGCGCAGCGGCAGCAGACGGGCTGGGAGATCTTCCTGCACCTGTTCCCGACGTCGGTCTTCGACGCGATGGCGCGCGGCGACATCCTGCAGGTGGTGGTCTTCGCCACGTTCTTCGGCGTGGCGCTCGCGGCGATCGGCGAACAGGGACGTCCCGCGCTCGCGTTCTTCGACTCGGTCGCGCACGTGATGTTCCGCGTCACGGCCTACGTGATGATGTTCGCGCCCATCGGCGTGATGGCGGCGATGGCCGCGACCGTCGGCGGACGCGGCATCGCGATCCTGTTCACCCTCGGCAAGCTCGTGGCCGTGATGTACCTCGGCCTCGCGATCTTCCTGTTCGTGGTGATCGGAGGCGTGGCCGTCCTGATTCGCGTGCCATTCTTCACGTTCCTGCGCGCCATCCGCGAGCCGTTCGCGATTGCGTTCACCACGGCCAGTTCCGAGGCCGCCCTCCCCAAGGCGCTCGACGTGATGGCCCGCTTTGGCGTCCCCCGCAACATCGTCGGTTTCGTGCTGCCCACCGGGTACAGCTTCAACCTCGACGGGTCGACGCTGTACCTCTCCATCGCGAGCGTGTTCGTCGCGCAGCTGGCGGGCATCGAGCTGTCGTGGGGCCAGCAGATCGTGATGATGCTGACGCTGATGCTCACGAGCAAGGGCGTGGCGGGCGTGCCGCGTGGCGCGCTGGTGGTGCTCACCGCGGCGCTGACGACGTTTGGGTTGCCGCTCGAGGGCGCGGCGATCCTGCTCGGCATCGATCAGGTGCTCGACATGGGTCGCACCGCCATCAACGTGACGGGCAACTGCCTCGCGTCGGCGGTCGTGGCGCGGTGGGAAGGCGTGCTGGACGACAGGCAGATCGAGGCGTTCCGATGAAGCTCCTGGTGCTCGGTGCGGCGGGGCAGTTGGGATCGACATTCGCAGACGTTGCCGAACACGAGATCGTCGGGCTGACGCGGGCCGACGTCGACGTCACCGATGGCGCGGCGCTGATCGATGCCGCGAACGCACACCGGCCTGACGCGATCGTCAACTGCAGCGCGTACAACAACGTCGATGGTGCGGAAGACGATGCGGCGACCGCGCTGGCGGTGAATGCGCTGGCGGTGCGGGCGATGGCGTCGGCGGCGGCGAGCGTCGGCGCGACGCTGGTGCACTACAGCACGGACTTCGTGTTCGACGGCCGCGCGTCGGAGCCCTATCGCGAAGAGGACCGCGCGTGTCCTGTGAGCGTGTACGGCTGTTCGAAGCTGCTCGGCGAGTGGTTCGCGCAGGACGCGCCGCGGTGGTACGTGTTGCGCGTCGAGAGCCTGTTCGGCGGCCGCCAGGCGCGCAGCAGTGTCGACAAGATCGCGGCGGCGCTGCGTGAAGGTCGTCAGGCGCCCGTCTTCGCCGACCGCATCGTCACGCCGAGCTATGTGGACGATGTTCGCGACGCGACGCTCGATCTGCTGGCAGGCGACACGCCGTCGGGGCTGTTCCACTGCGTCAACAGCGGCCAGGGCACATGGGCCGACGTCGGCCGCCACGTCGCCGCGGAACTGGGCGCCGACCCTGGGCTGCTGAAGCTGACATCGGTGAACGACGTCCGCCTGCGCGCCCAGCGCCCCACCTACTGTGCGCTGTCCAACGCGAAGCTCACCGCCGCCATCGGCCGTGCCCTCCCGACATGGCAGGACGCGGTGAGCCGATACGTCGGGACGCTCGCGGCGTAGGGCTTACGGTTTACGGCTCACGGCCGGCAACCGGCAACCGGCAATCGGTCGGCGCCAGGGCTCAGTTGGTAGGGCCGGCTCTCCGAGCCCGGCCGTACCGCGCCGGCAGCCCCACGAGGGTGGGGCCCAGTGCCCGGTTGCAGTTATACTTAGCCGCTTCGGGCCCGTGACCTCATCCGGCACGCCCATCCACCCACGCATGGCGAAAACAGCACTCATCACGGGAATCACGGGACAGGACGGGTCGTACCTGGCCGAGTTCCTGCTCGACAAGGGATACCGCGTTGTCGGTATGGTCCGGCGCTCGTCGGCCCCGAACCTCTGGCGTATCGAACACCTGCTCGACCGCATCGAATTGCGTCCCGCCGACCTGCTGGACCAGTTGTCGATCGTCAGGTTGATCGAGGACATCCGCCCAGACGAGCTGTACAACCTCGCGGCGATGTCGTTCGTGCCGGCGTCGTGGGACACGCCGCTTCTGACGGGTGAGTTCAACAGCCAGGGCGTGACGCGCGTGCTGGAGGCCATCCGCCAGGTGAAGCCAGACACGCGGTTCTACCAGGCCAGTTCGAGCGAGATGTACGGCAAGGTGCGAGCGGTGCCGCAGAGCGAGGACACGCCGTTCCATCCGCGGTCGCCGTACGGCGTGTCGAAGGTATTCGGGCACTACATCACGGTGAACTACCGCGAGAGTTACGGGATGTTCGCGTGCTCGGGCATCCTGTTCAACCATGAGTCGCCGCGCCGCGGCCTCGAATTCGTGACGCGCAAGGTGACCGACGGCGTCGCGCGCATCAAGCTCGGGCTGGCCGACACGCTCGCCCTCGGCAACCTCGACGCCCGCCGCGACTGGGGATTTGCCGGCGACTACATCAAGGCGATGTGGCTGATGCTCCAGCACTCCACGCCCGACGACTACGTGGTCGCCACGGGCGAGACGCATCCCGTGCGCGAGCTCGTCGAGATCGCGTTCGAGCACGCGGGCCTCGACTGGCAGAAGCACGTCACCCTCGACCCGCGCTTCATCCGTCCGGCCGAAGTCGACCT
>CAYRAE010000025.1:0-4949 GCA_964422175.1 uncultured Luteitalea sp.
GCAGATGTCCGCCGGCGAGAAGGTCGCCGACGTCGTCGCCGTGCGCGAGTTCCCGCCCGAAGAGGGCCAGCGGTTCGTCGTGATGGGCACGCGCAAGGGCGTCATCAAGAAGACGGATCTCAAGGCCTACTCGAACCCGCGCGTGGGCGGCATCATCGCGATGGGCGTCGATGACGACGATGCGGTGATCGCCGTGCAGGTGTCGAGCGGCACCGAGCAGGTGCTGATCGCGACGCGCGGAGGTGTGGCCATCCGCTTCCCCGAGAATCGCGTGCGTTCGATGGGCCGAACGGCGTACGGCGTGCGCGGCATCTCGCTGCGGGCCGGCGACGAAGTGGTGGCCATGGAGGTCGTCAACGAGAGCGGCGCGATGCTCACCGTCACGGCCAACGGCTACGGCAAGCGCACGCCGCTCAGCGAGTACCGCATCACGGGCCGCGGGGGCGTGGGCATCCGCAACATCCAGCCGTCGGATCGCAATGGCGAGGTGGTGGGCGTGACGCACGTCGCCGACGACAACCAGGTGCTGATCATCACCAAGGACGGCATGGTGATCCGTATGGCTGTCTCGCCGCTGCGTCCGATCGGCCGCAACACGCAGGGCGTGCGCCTGATCCGTCTCGAAGACGGCGACCGCGTCGAAGCGATCGCGAGGCTCGACATCGCGGAAGTCGCCGCTGACTCGTCAGACGTCGTCGCGCCGCTGGAGACGGAGGGCGCCGTCGAGGAGCCGCTCGACGAACCGGAAGACGACGCCGGCCTGCCAGACGACGAGTGAGTCCAGACGAACGGGCTTCCGCCATCGCGCGACGCGCGGTGGCGGACCGTTCGCTCCATCAGAGGTGAGGCACGCCTACGCGGGCTGCAGACGCGCGTACCTGGCGATCAGCTTCTTGGTGCCCACCGTGGCGAAATGGACGGTGAGCTTCATGTCGTCGCCCTTGCCATCCACGTCACGCACGGTGCCGACGCCGAACTGCGCGTGGCGGACCTTCTGGCCAGGCTTCGGTCGTGACCCGTCGCTCGACTGGTCTTCGTCTTCATACCGATAGACAGGAGCCGGTGCATCCTCGCGCACCGTGGACCTGCGGGCGTACGGGTTCGGTCGCGACTCGTACGCCGCTCTCCCGCCGTACGTCTGGGTCCCGAACGCGCGCGCCCGCGTGTACGACGGTGTCTCCATGATGAGAGACGGAGGAACCTCGGACAGGAACCGCGATGGCGTCGTCGCCTGGTATTCGCCGAACACACGTCGCCGTGCGGCGCTCGTGAGAATCAGCCGCGCCTGCGCGCGCGTCATGCCCACGTAGCACAGACGCCGCTCTTCCTCGAGCTGCTCCTGATCCTTCTCGGCACGCGAGTGCGGGAACAGGCCCTCTTCCATCCCCGCCAGCGCCACAACGGGGAATTCCAGGCCCTTGGCCGCGTGCATCGTCATCAGCCAGATTCGCGCGCCGCTGGTGCCCTGCGACTCGTCGGCTTCTGACAACAGCGACAGGCGATCGACGAAGCCGCCGATCGACGGTTCCGGCTCGCGCTCTTCGTACTCGCGCGCGGAGTTGACGAACTCGGCGAGGTTCTGCGCCCGGCTCTCGGCCTCCTCGCTGCCATCCTCGCGCAGGGCCTTCATGTAGCCGGACCGATCGAGCATCTTGCCGATCAGGGTGGACACCGTCTCCTGCTTCGCGAGCGCGATGAGGGCGTCGACGAGCTCGACGAACTGCTTCAGCGCGTTGTGGCTGCGCGCGGGCAGCGACCGCGCCACCAGCAGTTGTGTCGCGCGTGCCCACAACGAACGTGAGGCAGCCACCTCGAACAGGCCGGCCGCCATCATGGGTGGCGCGCTTCCGCCGGCCGCGCCGTCATCGTCCTTCTCGAGCGCGTCCATCACCGCCTTGCCGATGCCGCGCGCGGGCACGTTCACCACGCGCCTGAAGCTCACATCGTCATGCGGGTTGATGATCAGCTTGAGGTACGCGAGCGCGTCCTTGACTTCCCTGCGCTCGTAGAAGCGGACGCCGCCGATGATGCGATACGGCGTGCCGTCGCGGATGAACTGATCTTCGAGCGCGCGCGACTGCGAGTTGAGGCGATACAGGATCGCCACTGTCGCGTCGCGCCGCAGCGTGAGCTCCTTGCGCAGCTCGCGCGCGATGAACGAGGCTTCCTCCAGTTCGTCTTCGCCGCGGAACGCCGTGATGAGATCGCCACGGCCCTGATCGGTCCAGAGGCGCTTCTCCTTGCGATCGGTGTTGTTGGCGATCACGGCGCCCGCCGCGTCGAGGATGTTCTGCGTCGAGCGGTAGTTGCGTTCGAGACGGACGGTAGCGGCTTCCGGGAAATCGTGCTCGAAGTCGAGGATGTTGCGCAGATCCGCCCCGCGCCACTTGTAGATCGACTGATCGGGATCGCCCACGACGGCGAGGTTGTGGCGATCGCCGACGAGGTGCTTGATCAGGAGGTACTGCGGACGGTTCGTGTCCTGGTACTCGTCGACCATCACGTACCGGAACTGCCGCTGGTACTTCGCGCGCACGGTGGCGTTCTCGAACAGCTCGACGGTCTTCAGGAGCAGATCGTCGAAGTCGAGCGCGTTGGCGCGCGCGAGGGCGTCGACGTAGCCCTCGTAGATCTTCGCGAACTGCTCGTCGCGGTATCCGCCGTCGCCGACGGCATCAGGCGTCTCCATGCGGTTCTTCGCGTGGCTGATGCGCCCGAGCACCTGGCGCGGCTGCATGATCTTGTCGTCGACACCAAGAGCGCGCATCACCTGCTTCACCGCGCTCTGCTGGTCGCTGGAGTCGTAGATCACGAAGTCGCGCGAGAGACCGATCGCCGGCGCCTCGCGCCTCAGCAACCGCGCGCAGAGCGAGTGGAACGTGGAGACCCACACGTCGCGCGCCTCGTCGCCGATGAGGTGCGCCACGCGCTCGCGCATCTCCTCGGCGGCCTTGTTCGTGAAGGTGACGGCCAGCACCTCGAACGGCCGCGCGAGTCCGTTGCCAATCAGGTAAGCAATCCGATACGCAATGACGCGCGTCTTCCCCGAGCCAGCCCCCGCGAGGATGAGCAACGGCCCTTCCGTGTGCAGCACCGCCTCGCGCTGCTCGGGATTGAGGGAAGACAGGAAGTCGGCCGTCGGCCGTCGGCCGTCGGCCATCGAGCGTCCGTCGGCCATCGAGCGTCCGTCGGCCATCGAGCGTCCATCGGCCATCGAGCATCCATCGGCCAACGGACGGGCATCGGCCATCGGCCACCGGCCATCGGATGTCGGCGTGTCAGCAGCAGGATTGCCGGTCCTGGGAAGATCATCGGCCGCGGCCATCGGTCTGGGTGTCACCTTGAACGAGAGGACGGGGAGCGCGGATTGCGGTCCTTGCCACATGTCGCATGGCGGTGATCGCGGAATCTGCAACGGAGAAGAGTGCTTTGCGAATTATACGTGTGCATGTCGACGTTCCCTCACGGACCGCTTCATGCAACAGCACGTCGCATGCCAATCAGATCCTACAGAGACCTCGACGTGTGGCAGTGCGCGATGGCATTGGCCCGGGGCACCTATCTGGCGACCAGGAACATGCCCTCGGACCATCGCGGGGAGATCGGTTCGCAGATGCGCAGGGCCAGCCTCTCGACAGCGTCGAACATCGCAGAGGGGTTCAGGCAAGGTGCGCCACGAGCGTACTTGCGACACCTGCGCATCGCCGCAGGATCCACGGCTGAACTCGAGACACAGGTCGACATCGCCACCGACCTTGGCCTCTGGTCAGCGGAGGAAGGGAAGACGGTCAAAGACCTCGCCAACCGGACCGGCCAGATGCTGACCGCCTTGATCAAGGCCCTCGAGCGTCGCGTTCCGACGCGATCCTCACGCTGACCCCCGACCGCTGACCGATGGCCGATAACCGATGGCCGACGGCCGACCACTATCTTCTCCTGGCCCACCCTTCCTTGTTCTCCTGCCGGCTGCGCGCGATGGCGAGGCTCTCTTCGGGGACGTCCTTCGTGATGGAGGAGCCAGCGGCGACGAAGGCGCCGCGGCCGACGGTGACGGGGGCGACCAGTTGCGAGTCGCTGCCGATGAAGGCGCCGTCGCCGATCACGGTGGGGTGTTTGTGCGTGCCGTCGTAGTTGCAGGTGATGACGCCCGCGCCGATGTTGACGTCGGTGCCAATCGTCGCGTCGCCCAGGTACGTGAGGTGGCTCGCCTTCGACTTCGCGCCGAGCGTCGTCTTCTTGAGCTCGACGTAGTTGCCGACCCGCGCGTCCTCGCCCACGTCGCTCCCCGGCCGGATGTGCGCGAACGGTCCGAGCTGTGCGTGCGCGCGGACGAGCGACTCCGTGATCACGCAGTAGTTGAGCACCACGACGTGATCCTCGAGCGTGGCGTCGACCAGCCGCACCCCCGCGTGGATCTCGCAGGCCGCGCCAACCTTCGTGCGCCCCTCCAGGTAGACGTTCGGGTGCAGGACCGTATCGTGACCCACGTCGACGTCAGGGCCCACGTAGGTCGTGGCCGGGTCGATGATCGTGACCCCGGCCGCCATCAGTTCCTCGCACTTGGCTTGTCGCATCATGGCGCTGGCCTCGGCCAGTTCGGTCTGGCTGTTGATTCCGCGGATCTCGTACGGCACCGCCGGAGCAATCGCATCGATCTCGTGACCCTGCCGCCGCAGGACCGCGACCACTTCGCCGAGCGTGCGCTCGCGTGCGACGGTGTCCCAGGCGAACGTCGCCAGCGCGTCGCGGAGCGCCGCCGGCGAGCAGGCGAACACGCCGCTCGTGCACTCCCGAATCGCGCGCTGCTGTCGCGACGCGTCCTTCTGCGAGACGAGACCGATGACCTCGCCGCTCTCCTGGCGCAGCACGCGCATCAGGCCGTACGGGCGCTCCGAGACGGCAGACACGAGGGTCATGGCACTGGTCGCCTGAGCGCGGTGCGCCACGAG
>CAYRAE010000025.1:5049-21211 GCA_964422175.1 uncultured Luteitalea sp.
CGCACGAGCTCTTCGTGCTTCTTGGTGATTTCGCGGCACACGGCGACGCGCCTGTCGCCGCCTGCCGTTTCCATGAGCATGCCGAGCGTCTGCGTGATGCGATGGGGTGCCTCGAAGAAGACAACGGGGTGGCGATACGCTGCGGCGTCCTCGCACCACCTCCGCCGCGGACCCTGCTTCACGGGTGGAAACCCTAAAAATGTGAACTGGCTTGCAGGAACACCACTCATGGCAAGCGCCGCAAGTACGGCACTGGCGCCTGGAACTGCCTCGACGGGGAACCCCTCGTCGAGCGCCGCGCGGATCACGTGGTCGCCAGGGTCAGAGAGCAGCGGCGTCCCGGCGTCTGTGACGAGCGCCACCGACTCGCCCTGGCGCAAGCGCTCCAGCAGGCCGGGGAGTCTGGCCAGTTCGTTGTGGGCGTGTACGCTCACCATCGGCGTCTCGATTCCGGCGTGGGCCAGGAGCTTCGCCGTGCGCCGGGTGTCTTCGGCGGCAATCACGCGCACCTCGCGCAGCACCCGCAGCGCACGCAGCGTGATGTCCTCCAGATTGCCGATGGGGGTCGCCACGACGTACAAACGTCCGGGCGACGGCCGGGGGAACACGGAAGATATTGTACATTGGGAGATTGGGCCGCTCCGGCCCTTCGGCCCTCTTCACTTGTCCGTGCGAGCGCATGCGATCTGCTGAGACCCTTCCGCACTTTGCGGCTGACTACCTGGCCTGGCGCCACGAGGTGCAACCGACGGCGGCCACCTTCGACGGCGTGCACGTCCACGACGACCTCCTCGAGGACTTCAGCCGCGCCGCCATCGACCGCCAGGTCCGCGACCTGAACGGGTTCGCGCGCCGCCTCGCGTCGATGACCGTCGACGCCATTCCTCCGGGCGAGCGTACCGATCACGCCGCGCTCGTCGCCAATACGCAGGCGCGCCTCTACGAGCTCGAGACCATCCGCACCTGGGAGCGCGATCCCCAGCTCTACGCCGACACCATCGCCACGAGTCTCGCCGCGCAGGCGCTCTTCACGTACGCTCCCGCCGCCGAACGCGCGCGCCGCCTGCTCTCGAAGCTGCGTCAGGTCGCGGGCGTGCTCGACGCGGCAGGCGCCAACGTACGCGAACCAGCTGGCATCTTCATCAAGACCGCCACGGAAACGCTTCGCGGCGTGGTGAACTTCCTCAACCGCGACCTGCCCCGCGCGCTGCGCGAAGTGGACGACCTCTCGCTCCTCGCCGACCTGGACGATGCGGCGACGGGGGCGCGGACGGCGATCGAACGGTATGTGCGGGATCTGGAGGAAGAACAGGCGCCGAAGGCCAAGGCGAGCTTCCGCCTCGGCAAGGAGCGGATCGAACAGAAGCTGAAGCTCGAGGACGGCGTCACGCTCGACACCGACGCGTTGCTCCGCATCGCCGAGCGCGAACTCGCCGCCACGCGCGAGCGCTTCGCGGCAGTGGCCGGCAAGCTGGGCAAGGGACCTGCCGACGAGGTGTGGGCGAAGGTGAAGGCCACGCACGTCGAACCCGGCGGCCTCGTCACGCGCGTCCGCGAGCAATGCGCTTCGCTCTACACCTTCCTCCGCGACGCCGGCATCGTGACTGTGCCCGACGCGGACGCGCTCGTGATCGCGCCGACGCCGCCGTTCTATCGGTGGACGTTCGCCAGCCTGTGGGCGCCGGGCGCGCTCGAAGCGCGGCCGCAACGCTCGTACTACTACATCACCGACGCCGATCCGAACTGGCCGCAGGAGCGGCAGGCCGAGCACATGCGCGACATGAACGACGCCGTGCTCTGGGCGATCTCCATGCACGAGGCGCTGCCGGGGCACTTCCTGCACGTCGAGCACCTGCGCAAGGTGGCGGCGCCGTGGCGCAAGGCGATGGTGCTCGCGCCGCTCTCGACCGTCGAAGGCTGGGCGCACTATGCCGAGCACCTCGTCATCGAGCAGGGTTTCGCGAAGAAGGATCCGGCGATCGAGCTCGGGCAACTCGCCGAGGCGCTCGTGCGGCTCTGCCGCCTCGTCGTGGGGTTGCGCCTGCACGCCGAGGACCTCTCGGTCGAGCAGGGCGTGCGATTCTTCCGCGAGGAGGCGATGCTCGAAGAGGGCAGCGCGCGTCGCGAGGCCGAACGCGGCGCGTTCGATCCCGGGTACGTGATCTACGCGCTCGGCAAGCTGATGCTGCTGAACCTGCGCAAGGACGTCGAAGCCACACAGGGCGCGGCCTTCGACCTGCGCCGATTCCACGATGAGTTCCTCGGCCACGGGCTGCTGCCGTTCGGCGTCATGCGCAAGCAGATGCTCGGCGACGCCGACAGCGGCGTGGTCCTCGCCTGACGATTCACCTCACCGCCATGCCACTGTACGAATACGAATGCGATGCGTGCGGTCACCGTTTCGAGGTGATCCAGAAGTTCTCGGACGACCCGCTCACCAACTGCCCCAAGTGCGGCGGCAGCGTGCGCAAGCTCCTGTCGTCGCCCGCGATCCAGTTCAAGGGCTCGGGCTGGTACATCACCGACTACGCGAAGAAGACCGGGACAGGTGCCGGGAGCAGCGCGAAGGCCGAGTCGTCGGGCGAGAAGTCCTCGACGGGATCGAGCGACAGCAGTAGCGGGTCATCGGCGCCGAAGGCCGACGCGCCGGGCAAGTCGTCGACGCCCTCCTCGTGACGGGCGCGTCGCGTCACCGGCGGTCGAGCAGCTCCTGCAGATAGCGCGCGAGCGGTTCGCGCAGATCGGGCCGTTGCATCGCGAAGTACATCGACGCCTTCAGGAACCCCGCCATCGTGCCGGTGTCGTGCCGCGTGCCCTGCACCTCGCACGCGTAGATCGGCCGCTGGCGCAGCAGCGTGCGCAGGCCGCTGGTGAGCTGGATCTCGCCGGTCCTGTCTTCGTGGACGTCCGCGAGGATGTCGAAGATGTCGGGCGTGAGCACGTAGCGGCCGATGATCGCGAGATCCGATGGTGCCTGCGCGCGCGTCGGCTTCTCCACGAGATCGATCACGCGGTGGACGCCGTTGCCGAGCGGCTCGGCGCGGACCACGCCGTACTGGCTGATCTGATCGAGCGGCACGCGCTCGACGGCGAGCACGGGACCCTGCACGCGATCGAACACGTCGATCACCTGACCGATCGCCGGAGGTGACGCGTCGATCACATCGTCTGCGAGCACGAGCGCGAACGGGTTGTCGCCGACGAGATCGCGCGTGATGCAGACCGCGTGACCGAGACCGCGCGGCCGGCCCTGACGGACCGCACCGAGACGCGTGAGTGACGAGACGTGCCTCACGGCCGCGAGGTGATCGAGCTTGCCCCGCTCTTCGAGGAACGTCTCGAGCTCGACGTCCATGTCGAAGTGGTCGATGAGCACATCCTTGCCGCGTGCGGTGACCATCACCAGCTGCTCGATGCCGGCCGCCACCGCTTCTTCGACGGCGTACTGGATGATCGGCTTGTCGACCAGCGGCAGCATCTCCTTCGGCATCGTCTTGGTGGCCGGAAGGAAACGCGTCCCGAGTCCCGCTGCAGGAAACACGGCCGTCCTGACGCTCAGTGTCACGCACGCCCCTTTCGCACCCGTGTTGCGCTCGTCACGCACGCCCCCATGCAGGGGCGACCCCTGGGTCGCCCTGTCTTCGAAGTGCGTCACGGTAACACACCGCAGGGGCCGGCAACCGGCAATCGGCAACGGGCAACCGGTCGGGCCCTGGGCCTTCGCAAATCCAACCGGTTGCCGGTTGCCCCTTGCCGGTTTGCCGGGCTTCTCCGCCCTGTTCCGTACAATGAGGCAGCATGCTCGACACCGCTCAACTCCGCGACGCCTTCGACGAGACCAGACGCCGGCTCCAGACACGCGGGCCCGGCGCCGACGCGGTACTCGACCGCCTGCACGAGCTCGATCGCCTGCGCCGTGACCTGCTGCCGCGCGTGGAGACGCTGAAGGCGGAGCGCAACAGGACGGGCGAGCGTATCGCTCAGGCGAAGAAGGCCGGCGAGGATGCGTCGGTGTGGCTCGGGGAGAACAGGCAGCGCGCCGACGAGATCAAGGCCCTCGATGCGCAGCTGGCCGCCCTCGAGGAGGAACGTGCGCCGCTGCTGCTGGCGCTGCCCAACACGCCGCACGCCAGCGTGCCGGAGGGACGCGGCGCCGAGGACAACGTCGAGGTGCGCCGCTGGGGTACGCCGCGCACGTTCGACTTCGAGCCGAAGGCGCACTGGGACCTCGGTCCGGCGCTGGGCATCATCGACTTCGAGCGCGCGGCACGCATGTCAGGCGCGCGTTTCTCGGTGCTGATGCGCGAGGGCGCACGACTGGCACGTGCGCTCATCAACTTCATGCTCGACCTGCACACGCGCGAACACGGCTACGTGGAAGTCGAGCCGCCGTTCCTCGTCAATCGCGCGGCGCTGACAGGGACAGGCAACCTGCCGAAGTTCGAGCAGGATCTCTTCGGGATCGCGGGGGAGTGGGACCTGTTCCTGATCCCCACCGCCGAAGTACCGCTCACCAACCTCCATCGCGAAGAAACGCTGGAGGACGCCACGCTGCCGCTGCGCTACACCGCGTATACGCCATGCTTCAGGAGCGAGGCCGGCAGCTACGGGGCCGATGTGCGCGGACTCATCCGCCAGCACCAGTTCGACAAGGTCGAACTCGTGAGCTTCGCGTCGCCGGAGCAGTCGTTCGAGGAGCTCGAACGCCTCACCGCGTGCGCGGAGACCGTGCTGCGGAAGCTCGACCTGCCGCACCGCACGATGCTGCTCTGCACGGGCGACATGGGGTTTGCGGCGGCCAAGACGTACGACATCGAGGTGTGGCTCCCGAGCCAGGGCGTGTACCGGGAGATCTCCTCCTGCAGCAACACCGAGGCGTTCCAGGCGCGTCGGGCGGGCATCCGCAACAGATCCGCGGGCGGTGGCAAGCTCGGATACGCGCACACGCTCAACGGATCTGGTCTCGCTGTCGGGCGCACGCTGATCGCGATCATCGAGAACCACCAGCAGGCAGACGGCAGCATCACGATCCCTGACGCGCTCGTGCCCTACATGGGCGGCGTGACGCGGATAGGGTAGAGACGAACCGTGGCGGAGAGCGATCCACTTCCTGGCCTGCGCAAGGACTATGTGCACGGCGCGCTCGATGAAGCGGACGTCGATGCCGAGCCGCTCGTGCAGTTCCGCGCATGGTTCACGCACGCGCTGAACGGCGGCGTGCCGGAGCCCAACGCGATGACGCTCGCGACGGTCGGCGCCAACGGCAGGCCGGCGAGTCGGCCCGTCCTCATCAAGGACTTCGACGCCCGCGGCATCGTCTGGTATACGAACTACGAGAGCCGCAAGGCGGGCGACCTCGCCGCGCACCCGTTCGCCGCGCTGCAGTTCCACTGGGTGGAGCAGGAGCGCGTCGTGCGCATCGAAGGACGCGTCGAGAAGGTGAGCGACGAGGAGTCCGACACCTACTTCGCCAGCCGCCCGCTCGCGAGTCGCCTCGGCGCGTGGGCGTCGCCGCAGAGTCGCGAGATCGAGAGTCGTGCCGGACTTGCGGCGAAGGCCGCCGAGTATGGCGTGAGGTTCGGCCTGCATCCGCCGCGTCCGCCGCACTGGGGTGGGTATCGGTTGATTCCGGACTACTGGGAGTTCTGGCAGGGCCGTGCCTCCCGCCTGCACGACCGCATCACGTACCGCCTGCAGCCTGACGGCAGTTGGCGAAAGGCGAGGCTGGCGCCGTGAACAACGGGCAACCGGCAACCGGCAACCGGTTGCGATGCTGTGAAGGCCGAGGGCCCAAGGCCCAGGGCCCTGCCCTAAGGCCCAAGGCCGTCGATCGTAAGGAGACCCGATGAAACCCGAGGTGTGGATGCGCGGGCCCGTGGAGGGGTACGCGCGAGAGTTGCAGCCGGTCGTACACGCGTTGCTGCAGGTGCGCGAAGAAGTGGAAGCACACGCCTCGGACCTGACGGTCGAGGAACTGTGGGCTCGGCCCGGAGGCGCTGCCTCGATCGGCTTCCATCTGCGCCACATCGCGGGCGCGACGGATCGCCTGCTGACGTACGCGCGCGGCGAGTCGCTCACGCCGGAGCAGTTTGCGTTCCTGAAGGCCGAAGGCATCCCTGGCGACCCGCCGGCGACGGCCGCTGACACGCTGGCGGTCGTGCTCGCCGGGCTCGACGCCGCGCTCGAACACGTGCGCCGCACGGATGTCGCGACAGTGTTCGAACCCCGCGCCATCGGTCGCGCGAAGCTGCCGACCACGGTGATCGGCCTCATCTTCCACACCGCCGAGCACGCCGCCCGCCACGCCGGCCAGATCGCCACGACGCGCAAGGTGATCGGGAAGCCGGCCCCCGCCGTCGAGTAAACTCGCCGGTGGAGGGATGGCCGAGCGGTTTAAGGCAGCGGTCTTGAAAACCGCCGTAGGGGAAACTCTACCGTGGGTTCGAATCCCACTCCCTCCGCCAACCTTCGCTCACGCTTGCCAACACGTGCGTGAGCTACGGTTGGCAAGCCAGGCGAAGGTTGTCCACCGTAGCTCCGCAGGAGCGGAGGTGGACTCCCACCAGTTTGCGGAAATCGTCCCAGACAGCCCTGAGCGAGTCCCGGAGCGACGAGTCGAAGGGCTCGCGCACGACATCATTCGCGGCTGGACCCATCTGCTCGATGGAGACGAGCAGACCTGACTGTTGATGTACTATCTGCCTATGGCAGACATTGACCGTCAGGCGCTGGATCGCGAGTTGAAGAAGGGGGCCGCCGAACTGCTCCTGCTGTCGGTGCTGGAGGCCAGACCCCGGCACGGCTACGAGCTCGGCAAGCTGATTGAAGCGCAGTCCGGGGGACGGCTGGTGTTCCACCTCGACTCGCTGTATCCGCTCCTGTACCGACTCGAAGAACGCGGCTGGATCAAGGGCGCATGGGTCGAGAAGGCAGGCGAGCGGCGGCGCCGCTTCTATCGGCTCACCCCAACGGGACAGCGCGTGCTGGTCCGTCAGCGCGAGACATGGGACGAGTTCGTCGAGGCCGTCCGCATGGTCACGCGAGGCGAACATGCATAGCTGGCAAGTACGGAGTCCCCCTGCTTCCTCTCGTAGAGTGCTCTGCAACGAGGCGGCACCTGCACTACAGTATTCGTCGTGACAGAGTCACGGCCTCACTCGCTCGGCGATCGCGCGGCGGACGATCTCACCTTCATCCGGTCCGCGATGGAACGCTCGTCAGCGTTCACGGCCGTGTCCGGCATCGGCGGCATGGCGATGGGCCTCGTGGGAGTGGCAGCTGCCGTCATCGGCGCGCGGCAACCGGCCGGTTACCGGTGGCTCGCCGTGTGGCTCGGCGCGGCAGTGGTGGCCGTCGTCCTGGAACTGACGGCCATGGCGTGGAAGGCGCGTCGCGCCCGCGTCGCGCTGACGAGCAGGAGCGCGCGCCGGTTCGCGCTGGGAACCGCCGCCCCGCTCGTCGCGGGCGCCGTGATCACGCACAGTTTGTGGGCCACGCAGGACTTCAGCGTCATGGTGCCGGTGTGGCTGCTGCTGTACGGCGTCGGCGTGCTCACGGGCGGCATGTTCAGCGTACCGGCGGTCCGCACGCTCGGGGCGTGCTTCATGGCAGCCGGGATTGGAGCGTCGTTGACGCTGCCCGAATGGGGCAACGTCTGGCTCGGGCTCGGATTCGGCGGACTGCACCTGGGATTCGGTGCGTACATTGCGAGGTATCACGGTGGCTAGATCGAGCGCAGCGCGTCAGGTGATCGGTACGAAGCGGGCGGCACCGCCGCGGCCATCGAGTGTCGCGCCGCCAGCCTCCGAGATCGCGACATCGCTCGATCGCCTGCTCCACGACCGCATGCGGCTCGGCATCGTGAGCGCGCTGGCGGCTGCCGACGACATGTCGTTGTCGTTCACGGAGTTGAAGTCCGCGTTGCACGCGACCGACGGCAACCTGGGCGGCCATGTCCGCAAGCTCGAGGACGCCCGCTACGTGTCGTGCGACAAGTCATTCGAAGGCCGCACGCCGAGGACCGACTACAGGCTCACGGCTGCCGGCCGCCGCGCGCTGGAGAAGTACCTCAATCATCTCGACGCGATCATCCGCGCGACGCGAAGCCGCTGACGTCCGGGCGTGCGCTTGTTCGAAGAGAACTCTGTGTTGTAGAGTGAATGGCACGGCTCGAGACTCGAACCTCTCGATCGCGGAGGCGGCTCACCATGACATCCACTGTGAAGAACACCGTTCAGGCAACACTCCTCATCGTCCTGGCTCTCGCGGTCGTCGCCATGGGCATCTACGTGGCGGAGGTCGACGATGCCCCGGGTGCCGCGGGCATGGCGCTGCTCCTGCTCGTGGCGGCCGTCGCGATCGGCGTGAAGGTGATGCGAAATCGGATGCCGGTCTGGGCCGTACGCACCGCCCTGGCCGTTGGCGTCATCGTCGCGGCACTGGCCGCTTCGCTGACGCATGCGGTCGCCGTGAGCGCGCCGCTCTTTGCCGAGGCGCAGAACGTACCCTCGGTTGCCGACTCCGCGCCGGCGCCGCAGTACGCGGCAGCCGTCGAGCGCGCGCGTGAGCTCGTGCGCGCGGCCATCCAGGCGCAGAACCTGCCCGGCGTGTCGGTGGCGGTCGGCGTCGGCGGCACGATCGTGTGGACGGAAGGATTCGGCTGGAGGGATGCCGACACGCGGACGCCCGTCACGCCGAACACCCGATTCAACATCGGCACGGCGGCGCGAGCCGTCCCCGCGTCAGTCGTCACCGCGCTCGGGCTCACCAACACCGGCGCCGAGCCGGCGGCGGAGTGGAGTCCGGAACATGTCGGCGAACCGGAAGAAGACTTCCCGCCCTTCACCGTCCTCCGCCACGTTGTGCTCCAGCCGCTGGGTCTGGCTCCCGCCGAGTATCCGTTGGCAGGCGAGCGCGCGACGTTCTACGTCCCGCGCACCGACGACGACAATCCCCGCCGCGGACGACGACTGATGTACATGCGGGATCTGGCGTGCTGCGCGGAGAACCTGGCGTCCTACTCCACGGCATCGGATCTCGTGCGCGCCGGCCTGGCCAACGGCGACAGCATCGACGGCGAACTCGCCGGCGGCATGGTGGCGTCGCTCGTCACCCTGCGCGACAGCGGCATCGTCGTCGCCGTGCTGTCCAACATCGCGCACGCGAACACAGCCGCAATTGCACAGAAAGTCGGAGAGGCGCTTCGACTCTCCGGAACCGCGTCCTCCGACGCGTCTCCGGCTCGCTCAGGACTACACCTGGTCTTCGAGTAACGCCGCGATCTGCTCCATCGTGCGACGCCAGAGCCCGCGGTGCTTCCAGCGTTCGAGGGTGACTTCCTCGCACGCGGCCGTGTCGTCGTGGAAGGCGCGCTCGAAGCGGGCGGCGAGGTCGCTGTCGTACACGCACACGTTGCTCTCCTCGTTGTGCGCGAACGAGCGGTTGTCGAAGTTCGTCGTGCCGACGGTGGCCCACACACCGTCGACGACCATCACCTTCTGGTGCAGCATGCTGCGGTTGTACTCGAGGATCGTGACGCCGGCCGCGAGCAGCTCGCCGTAGAGACGCACGCTGTTGTGGCGCGCGAGCCAGTTGTCGTTGCGGACGCCAGAGACCATGATCCTGACGTCGACGCCGCGCTGCCTGGCCTCGATCAACGTCTGCAGCGCCACGGCATCGGGCACGAAGTACGGGTTGGCGACGAGGATCGATCGACGCGCGCAGACGATCGCCAGGTAATGGACGATCTGCACGCTCGACGCGCCTGACTCCGCGTTGCTGAGGATCACCTGCAACGCGTGCGGTCCGCGCACGCCGACGCGCGGATAGTACGCGTCGCCGCTCAGCAGCTCGCCCGTCGCCTGCTGCCAGTTCAGCGCGAAACCGCTCTGCAGCACTTGTGCGGCGGGACCTTCGATGCGCACCTGCACGTCGCGCCACTCGCGCTCGTTGCGCGCGTCGCCGAGCCAGTGATCGGCAATCCCCGCGCCGCCCGTGTAGGCGATCGCACCGTCGACGACCAGCGTCTTGCGATGCGTGCGGTTGTTGACGCGGCCGAGATCCTTCCACCGCAGCGGGTTGTACCAGGCTACGTGGCAGTGACCACGTTCGAGCGTCGCCAGGATGTCGTCGCCGATGTTCGACGAACCGACGGCGTCGAGCAGCAGCGCCACGCGCACGCCCGCCCGGGCGCGCTCCACCAGCGCGTCGGCGAACGTCGCACCGATGTTGCCGGCCCAGTAGATATAGGCCTCCATCGTGATCGACTCGGTGGCCGATCGGATGTCGGCCAGCATGCGCGGATAGAACGCATCGCCGTTGTTCAGGATCTCGAACGCGTTGCCGGGGATGAACGGCGCACCTGTCGCGCCAGCCATCGTGGCCAGGAATTCGGGCGACTGCGTGTCGAACTCGTGATCGAGACCGATGCTGGGCGGTTCCGCCTGCGGTCGTGCGAGGTGCGTGAGCGCGGTGAGGATGCCGGCCGCGATGCCCCACACCCATCGCCCGGCGGCCACGAGCGCAAAGCTGAGCGCCCCCCAGATCCACCACGCCCAGAGCAGGCGACGCAGGCGCGTGGCCAGCGTCGTACGCCCCTTGCGCTCGAGTTGCGCAAGGGGGCGCCAGGCCAGGCGCCGACGTCGGCGCGCCGCCGCGCGCCACAGCGGCGGTCGACTCTTCGGACGATGCCTGCCGTGGCGCGCGGACACGCCTACTTGAAGACGCCGATGGCCTTGAGCAGGAAGATCAGGATCGACGCGCCGATGATCGAGAACACCACGGAGACCAGGCCTCCGGATGCACCCACGTTCAGGACCGTGGCCAGATACCCACCGATCACGGCACCGACGATCCCGACCACCACATTCGCGATGACACCCATCTGGGCGTTCGTCTTCATCACGATGCTGGCCAGCCAACCAATGATCCCGCCGACAATGAGCTGAACAATCAGGTTCATGCGTCCTCCATGTGCGAATGAAGCGCGAGAGATGGCCGGTCGGCCGGTATCGCGCGGCGAGGGGCTTCAGGCCATGCTACACCGCTCCAACCGATGCGCACTATCAATTGTATTTATGCGGTTGCCTCGAAGTTGGCCGGCTGCGTTATACTCTCGAACGTGGGACACACGCTTCTCCAGAAGGTCTGGGACCTGCACACGGTGCGGACGCTCCCGACGGGGCAGACGCAACTCTTCATCGGCCTCCACCTCGTCCACGAGGTGACGTCTCCACAGGCGTTCGACGACCTGCGGCGCCGATCGTGGCCGGTGCGGTTTCCACAGCGCACGTTCGCCACCGTCGATCACATCGTGCCCACGGGCAGCCTCGCGCGCCCGTTCCAGGACACGATGGCCGAGGCGATGCTGTCTGCGCTCGAACGGAACTGCCGTGACTTCGGCGTGCCGCTCTACGACCACTCCACGGGCCGCCAGGGCATCGTGCACGTGATCGGACCCGAGCTCGGGCTCACGCAGCCGGGCATGACGATCGCGTGCGGCGACAGCCACACGTCGACGCACGGCGCATTCGGTGCCGTGGCGTTCGGCATCGGCACCACGCAGGTGCGCGACGTGCTCGCGAGCCAGTGTCTCGCGATGGAACCGCTGAAGGTGCGTCGCATTCGTGTCGAGGGCTCGCTGCAGCGCGGCGTCTACGCCAAGGACGTCATCCTCAAGATCATCCAGGTGCTGGGCGTGAAGGGCGGCGTGGGCTACGCGTACGAATACGCGGGCTCGGCCGTCGAGGCGATGTCGATGGACGAGCGCATGACGATGTGCAACATGTCCATCGAGGGCGGCGCGCGCGTCGGGTACGTCAATCCTGACGAGACGACGTTCGCGTACATGGAAGGCCGGCCGTTCGCGCCGCAGGGAGACGCGTTCGATCGCGCTCGCACCTGGTGGCGCTCGATCGCCAGCGACGCCGACGCTCGCTATGACGATGACGTGACTCTGGAAGCTGATTCGCTGAGCCCGGTGGTGACATGGGGCCTGCATCCGGGACAGTCGGTAGGCGTGGACGAACGCGTGCCGACGCCAGGCGACGTCGACCCCGACGATCGGCCGCTCGTCGAAGAGGCATTGCAGTTCATGGGCTTCGCCCCCGGGCAGTCGATCGAGGGCACGCCGATCGACGTGGCGTTCGTCGGATCGTGTACGAACTCTCGCCTGTCGGATCTGCGCGAAGCCGCGCGGTTCGTGCGCGGGCACAAGGTGGCCTCGCGCGTGCGCGCGATGGTCGTGCCGGGCTCGCAGTCGGTGCGCGCCGAGGCTGAAGCGGAAGGTCTTCACGAGATCTTCATCGAGGCCGGCTTCGACTGGCGCGGATCCGGCTGCTCGATGTGCCTCGGCATGAATCCCGACAAGCTCCAGGGGCGCGAGATGAGCGCCTCGTCGTCCAACCGCAACTTCAAGGGACGGCAGGGCAGTCCGACGGGACGCACGCTGCTCATGAGTCCGGCCATGGTGGCCGCGGCGGCTGTGGCCGGCGAAGTGGTGGACATCAGGAAGATGGAGCCTGCAGCGGCAGCACTTGCGGGAGGCCGGGCATGAGCGGTGTCGTGCGGATCGATCGCGTCGAAGGCCGCCTGATCCCGCTGCGCGGGCAGGACATCGACACCGATCGCATCATTCCCGCGCGGTTCCTGCGCGTCATCACGTTCGAGGGTCTCGAGCGCCACGCGTTCGAGGACGACATCGCGTCGCGCGCGCAGGCGGGCGATCCGCATCCGTTCGCGCAGGAGCGCTTCGCGGGCGCACGCATCCTCGTGGTGAATCGCAACTTCGGGTGCGGGTCCTCGCGCGAGCACGCGCCGCAGGCCCTCCAGCGGTGGGGCATCTCCGCCATCGTCGGCGAGTCGTATTCGGAGATCTTCTTCGGCAACAGCCTCGCGATCGGACTCCCGTGCGTGAGCGCCACGCCGTCGGATCTGGAGTGGCTGCAGACGCTCGCCGAGGCCGGCGACGTCGGAGAGGCCGTTCTCGATCTGTCAACGATGACGCTCACCGCCGGCGGACGCACGATTGCCGTCAGCGCGCCCAGGCCGGCCATCGAGGCCTTCGTGACCGGCGCGTGGGATGCCACGGGTCTGCTGCTCGAAGACAAGGCGGCCGTGGAAGCCACAGCCGCACGCCTGCCGTACGTGTCCGGATTCAGGTGAGGCGCCGATCAGTCGATCGGCGCGATGTCCCTGGCCACGTCCTTCTCGAACGTCCGCGCGACGTCGAGGAAGGCGAGGGCGGCGTGCGAGAGTTGCGCCTGTTCGGGATACACGAGTCGCAGATGGCGGGGCAGTCGCACCTGCGCGACGGGCACGGCGACGAGCCGCCGGCTCGTGAGCTCCGCGATGGCGCAGCGGCGGGGCAGTAGCGCCACACCGAGATCCATCTCCACCGCGCGCTTGATGCCGTCGAGGCTGGGCAGCGCGAGCGTGATGTTCAGCTGCTCGTGGCGCTGCTCGAACAGACGCAGCACGCGCTCGCGCGCGGGCGAGGCTTCGTTGTGCGCGATCACGTTCTGCCTGCCGAACTCGGCCATCGTGACCTGCGTCCTGCCCGCCAGCGGATGGTCCGGCGACGTCAGCATCACCAGCTCATCGTCTCCGATGAGGATCGACGCGAGACCCTTCTCGGCGGGTGGAAAGCTGAGCACGCCGACGTCGAGACTGCGCTGCAGCACCTCGACGCCGATCTGCCGGCTGGGCACGCGTCGGATGTCGACCTGGACGCGAGGATGAGCCTGGCGGAACTGCTCGACGACGGGCAGCACCACGTGGACGGCCGCTTCGTTGGCCCCGATGAGCACGCGTCCGCGTTGGAGGTCGCGCAGTTCGCGGACGGCGCTGTCGGCCTCTTCGGCGAGCCGCATCAGGCGCTGCGCGTAGTCGAGCAGCACGCGCCCTGCCTCGGTCAGCTTGCCGTCCTTGGCCGCCCTGTCGAACAGCCGTTCGCCGAGGTCGTCTTCGAGGCGGCGGATGGCCTGGCTGACCGCCGGCTGCGTCCGGTGCAGTCGCGCCGCGGCCTTGGAAAAGCTCCGTTCCGAGGCGACCGTCAGAAACACCTGCAGCTCAGCGAGGTCCATTGCCATCCTCTGCGGCAGGCTGTGAGAAACCTGCCGCGAGACTGATTATAATTCCAGAAAGATTATAACCTTGACTAACAGGTACTCCTCCGTGGAATGTGACAGTCAGGAGACCAGTCCTCATGGCTACCGACGTCCGCGTCTTCGATACCACCCTCCGTGATGGCGAGCAGGCACCCGGGTTCTCACTCCGTGTGCCGGAGAAGCTCGTGCTCGCACGCCGGCTCGCGTCGCTCGGCGTGGATCTCATCGAGGCCGGGTTCCCGATCGCGTCGGCAGACGACGCGGAGGCGGTGAGGCAGGTTGCGCAAGAGGTGCAAGGACCGACCATCGCCGCGCTCGCCCGCTGCACCACGGCCGATATCGAGTGCGCCGGCAAGGCCATCGCTCCCGCGCGCAAGGGCCGCATCCACACCTTCATCGCCACATCGGACCTCCATCTCGAACGCAAGCTCCGCATCTCGCGCGACCAGTGCCTCGAGACAGCCGTCAAGGCCGTCACGCTCGCCAGGCAGTTCACAGACGACGTGCAGTTCTCGGCCGAGGACGCGACACGCAGCGACATGACGTTCCTGGCGCAGGTGATCGAGGCCGTCGTTGCCGCCGGCGCGACGACGATCAATCTGCCCGATACGGTGGGGTACTCGACGCCGGACGAAATCCGCGACTTCTTCGCGTCGATCATCGCGGCCGTGCGCGGCAGCGAGCGCGTGATCTTCAGCACGCATTGCCACGACGATCTCGGACTCGCCGTGGCCAACAGCATCGCCGCGCTGCACGGCGGCGCACGTCAGGTCGAGTGCACGATCAACGGCATCGGCGAACGTGCCGGCAACGCGGCGCTCGAAGAGATCGTGATGATCACGAAGGTGCGCCCGGATCGCGCTCCCTTCACCACGCGCGTCGAGGCGCGGGAGCTGTACGGCGTCAGCCAGCTGCTCACCGAGCTCACGGGTGAAGCCGTACAGGCCAACAAGGCCATCGTCGGGCGCAACGCGTTCGCGCACGAGTCGGGCATCCATCAGGACGGCATGCTGAAGGATCGCCGCACGTACGAGATCATGTCGCCCGACAGCGTTGGCGTGCCGAAGACGACGCTCGTGCTCGGCAAGCATTCAGGGCGCCACGCGGTGCAGCAGAAGTGCGAAGCGCTCGGCTTCACGTTCGGCAAGCGCGAACTGGATCAGGTGTATCGCCAGATGGTGGCGCTGGCCGACACGCAGAAGCACGTGTCGGACGAAGAGCTGGCCGCCATCGCCGCGCAGGTGCGCGCCGAGAGCGCGCACGTGCCCACGCCGGTGGGTTACGGCCACGGCGTGTAGGACGGATCGTCTCCTCTCTCTTTCGTGAAGGTTCCCGCATGAATCGTTCGCTCGTGCTGCTTCCCGGGGACGGTATCGGCCCGGAGGTGGTGGCGGCGGCTGGAGTCGTGCTCCAGGCCGTGTGCCGGAAGTTCTCGCACCAGATCGACACGCAATCGTTCGACATCGGCGGCGCGGCCCTTCGCGCGGGCCTGCCCGTGTATCCCGACCTGACGCGCGCGGCATGTACGGCCGGCGACCCGGTGCTGCTCGGCGCCGTGGGCGATCCGGCGTTCGATCACCTCCCGCGCGAGCAGAAGATCGAGACGGGCCTGCTGGCGTTGCGATCGTCGATGGGTGTGTACGCGAACCTGCGGCCCGCGCGTGCGTGGGCGGGTCTCGAAGACGCGATTTCGTTCAAGCCGGAGCGCACCGCCGGCACCGACCTGATCATCGTGCGCGAGCTGCTCGGCGGTCTCTACTTCGGTGAGCCGCGGGCGATCGAGGCCGACGGGCAGTCGGCGTACAACACGATGCGGTACTCGGTGGCCGAGGTGCAGCGGGTGGCGCGCGTGGCATTCCAGATCGCGCGGACGCGCCGCAAGCGGCTGCTGTCGGTGGACAAGGCGAACGTGCTCGAGACGTCGCAGTTGTGGCGGCGGACGGTGACCGCACTGGCGGCGGAGTATGAGGACGTCGCGCTGGAGCACCAGTACGTCGACGCGTTCGCGATGAACCTCGCGCTCGATCCCACGCGCTACGACGTGGTGCTCACCGAGA
>CAYRAE010000026.1:0-3943 GCA_964422175.1 uncultured Luteitalea sp.
TCGACGCGGCCGGCAAGACCAAGGCCTGCAGCGGCGGCACCGGTGCGGACGAAATCTCGGCGATTCAGGCGTGTTGGCATGCGCCAGAGTGTACGATAGGCGGTCGATGGCGGGCCGGAATCGCCGGCTGGCCGCTCCGAGTTTGCAGGAACCGTTGAAGGAACCAATGTCCGAATTCCCCGTCCTCCCCGAACGCATCGCTGGTCTCCAGGATCTGGCCACCGACCTCTGGTGGGTCTGGCACCGTGACGCGCGCGAGGTGTTCCGTCGCCTCGACTACAAGACGTGGCGGCTGACCGCCCACAATCCCGTCCGCATGCTGCGGCTCGTGAGTCCGGAGCGGTTCGCGGCCGTTGCGGCGGATCCGGCCTTCCTCGCCATCTACGACGGCGCGATGGGACAGCTTGCCGCGGCGCGCACGGGCGCGAACACGTGGTGGGCTACCCGCACGACGATCGGACGCGATCGGCCGATTGCGTACTTCTCGGCGGAGTTCGCCATCCATCAGTCCCTCCCGATCTACGCGGGCGGTCTCGGCGTGCTCGCGGGCGACCACTGCAAGGAAGCCTCGGACCTCGGGTTGCCGTTCGTGGGCGTCGGGTTCATGTACCCGCAGGGCTACTTCCACCAGGGCATGACCGCCGACGGGTGGCAGCAGGAGCACTACGAGCAGATCAACTGGGAGAACGCGGCCACGCAGCGCGCGCGCGGCGCCGACGGCGAAGAACTGGTGATCCAGGTCCCGCTCGGCAATCGCACGGTGCTGGTCTCGGTGTGGCAGGTGAAGCTCGGTGGCATCGCGCTCTACCTGATGGACACCAATCTGCCCGAGAACGCACCGTGGGATCGCGAGCTCTCCGCCCGCCTCTACGGCGGCGATCGCGAGATGCGCGTGCAGCAGGAGATCATCCTCGGCATCGGCGGCGTCCGCGTCCTCCGCGCACTGGGCTACGACCCGGCCGTGTGGCACCTCAACGAAGGCCACGCCGCCTTCGTGGTGCTGCAACGCATCCGCGAGCTCCTCGAGCAGGGCCACTCGTTCGCGCAGGCGCACGAGCTCGTGCGCCAGAACACCGTCTTCACGACGCACACGCCCGTGCCTGCCGGCCACGACGCGTTCCCGTTCCACATGGTCGAGGCACACCTGGCCGGATGCTGGGGCGGGCTCGGCGACCATCGCGAGGACTTCCTCGCGCTCGGCCGTTACGACAACGGCAGCGGGACGCTGTTCAACATGACGGCACTCGCCATGCGCAGCGCGGCGTTCATCAACGCCGTGAGCCAGCTCCACGGCGAGGTGACGCGCGAGATGTGGGCCCCGCTCATCTCGGAACTGCCGCCGCAAGACGAGCCCGTCAAGGCCGTGACCAACGGCGTCCATCTCACCAACTGGCTGTCGCTCGAACTGGGCTCGACGCTCGACGACCACCTGCCCGCCGACTGGCGCGCACGGCACGACGACCCGGCGGTGTGGGACGCGGTGCTGCAGATTCCCGACGACGTCCTGTGGCGCGTGCGCGACAGGATGCGCGCGTTCATGTACCACTTCGTGCGCGATCGGGTGCGCGACCGCTGGGTGCGCGAGAACATCCCGCTCTCTCGTGTGGTCGCGAGCGGCACGCTGCTCGATCAGGAGGCCCTCACGATCGGCTTCGCGCGCCGCATGACCGCGTACAAGCGGCCTGACCTGATCTTCCACGATCCCGATCGCCTCGCGCGGCTGCTCAACGACGCCAAGCGGCCCGTACAGATCGTGTTCGCGGGCAAGGCCCACCCGGCCGACGAGGGCGGCAAGCACGCGCTGCAGGGGATCTACCGTCGCGCGCTCGATCCACGCTTCGGTGGACGCATCGCGTTCGTCGAGGACTACGACCTGCACGTGGCGCACTACCTGGTGCAGGGCTGCGACGTGTGGCTCAACAACCCGCGCAAGCCGCTCGAAGCCAGCGGCACGAGCGGCATGAAGGCGGCCGCCAACGGCGTGCTCAACGTGAGCATCGGCGACGGCTGGTGGCCCGAAGGATTCGCGGGCGGCAACGGCTGGCTCATCGATCCGGGCGTGGTGCACGGCGATCAGGGCGCGCAGGACGCGGCCGATGCCGACACGCTCTATCGCCTGCTCGAACAGGAAGTGGTGCCGGCGTTCTACGACCGCGGCGACGACAACGTGCCGCATCGATGGGTGCAGATGGTCAAGCAGTCGATCCGGACCGTGGCGCCGCACTTCTGTACGCGCCGCATGCTCAAGGAGTACGTGGAGCGGATGTACCTCCCCGCGTTCGACGCGAGCCTGTCGGCCAAGTAGCGAGCCCTGCGATGTCGCGCCGTACCGTGTCGAGCGCGCGTTGCGCGTTGTGCAACGCCAAGGAAGTGTCCGAGCCGCGCGGCGAGGAGAAGTACTGTCGCGACTGCTGGGAGAAGAAGATCGCCGTCGAGGAGATCGTGGCGCGCGAGTTCGCGCTCAAGCGCTACATCCGCGCGCACAGCGCGGAGAAATATCTCATCTACCACTCCACGCTGAAACGTCCCTGCGGACAGCTCATCGTCGTGGACGACGGGTACGATCTGTTCCTGACGCTGGCGCTGTATCCCACCTTCGGCTGGGAGGAACCGGCGTACCACCTCGAGGGCGATCCGGAGACGCGCGCCTTCCACGAGGTGCTCGTCGACGTCGTTGTCGCCGAGGTGATCGAACCCTGGGGCGGCGGCAAGTGGCACATGGAGATCATCCGTACCACGGCCGCCGAGCCCGAGGAGTGGAACGGGGAGTTGTAGGGCGACGCATGCGTCGCCCTACGACGCGTCCCTGGCCGGTGCGTAGCGCTGGCGGGCGCGGACGTCCACGCCGGGACGCGTCACTTTCACTTTGATGCCGCGCGTCTGCGGCTGCACCTTGCCCGGCGTGGGTTCCGGCTGCACGTAGGCGAGACGGTAGTACTGGCGGCTGTCTTCGATCATGCGCGTCAGGTTGGCCGTCAGGTCGTTGGTCCATCGCGTCTGAATACCGCCCGTATTCAACGCGAGCACGGCCAGACTCCCCGTCAGATCCGATGTGAGCGCCGCACCAGCCGTCAGATCCGCTGAGATCTGCGTGCCGGCCGACGTCCCCGTCAGCACAACCTGACGCGACGGCTTCCAGGCGCCGCCGGGCGCGCGCAGCCCTCGCGGATCGACCGTATACAGGGCGACGTTGGCGAGCGCCGCCTGGCGGATCACGTCAAGAAACTCGATGTACCCGTTACTGGCGGAACGCTGCCACTCGGCGTTCTGGCCGAGCGTCGGATGTCCCTCGCTGATCACGAGCACGGCACGGCGTTCGGCATCGGCGCGCAGTCCCGCCACCATCCCTGCCAACTGGTCCATCGCCTGACGCGCCCGGAACTCGAGCTCGCCCGGCACGGCTGGCGACGAGAACTTCTGCCCACGGAGCGCCCTGGTGAACGCGCGAGCCGCTTCCTTGTCCGTGGTGAATTCCAGTGCACGCGCTGGCACTCCTGTCGTAACGATCGCCAACCGATCGTGCTCACCGAGGCGCTCGACCAGTTCGAGCACCGTGTCGATGGACGGCTGCGTCCGCTCGGGCGATACGTGCGTGGCGTCGAAGAACACGACGAAGTCGCGACGTTGCGCCGGTCCTTCCACGCGGCCGAGATCGACGAACTCGAACGCCACCAGTTCCTGTGGCTTGCCGTTGTCGAGGACGACCACTTCATCGGCGCGGAGGTCCGTCACGGGCACGCCGTCCTTCGTCACGATGGCCGACACCTCGACGACGGTGGTGCCGGCGCGGAAGGTGGGCTGTGCGGGAGCCTGGCCATCGAGCGACACGACGCCCGACGAGGCGACCAACACCAGCAGTGACAGCAGCGTCCGACGCATCCTGCCTCCTTGTTTCGAGAACAGGTCGATTCTACGCCGCGGGGGAGGGATTCTCCAGTGCGGC
>CAYRAE010000026.1:4043-21203 GCA_964422175.1 uncultured Luteitalea sp.
CGCGTGTCCCTGTCCTGTCCCTCGAGCCAGAGCAGCACGAGGCCCGTGATCCACCCGGCGGAGTAGGCCACGAGCGCGGCCTGTCGCCGGGTCAGTCCGAGCGAGATGCGCTCGGCGCCGCGCATCTAGCTGCCGGCCTTCTCGAAGCGCACAGGACCGTCGTGCTTCTCGACTCCAGCCACTGCGAACGGGGTCGTCACCGTGGCGTTCACGCTGGCACCCTCGGCGGGCGGCACCTCACGCCACTCGATGACGAGCGCATCGCCATCGACGCGGGCCCCCGTGATCTCGACCTTGTACCCGGTTGTCGGCCTGTTGCCCACGAACACGCCCACGACCATCATCTGGTCGAAGGCCACCTGCGGCGCGGCCTGCTTGGTGGGCAGCGACGCCCACAGGGCGCCCCACTCCTCCGGCGATCGGGCCACCGATTCGCGGGCCGTCCCGCCGTTGCTCAGCGGACCATGCGCGATCGGCACGATACGCGGTGCGTTGGACGCCGACGAGGCGGGCGGAGGACCGTACACCGCGAATGTCGCTTCCCGAGACACGGCCGACTTGTTGGCCATGCGCGGCTTCGCCTCCACCTTCAGCACGTAGAGCCCCGGCTCGACATCCGTCAGCGGCACCGTGAACGGCACGCCATAGCCCCCGCCCTTGCTCGTCCCCAGCTCGGACGACTGCCGTTCGTCTGTCGTCGAGAAGACCTTCGTGCCGTCGACGCGCGTCACGGTCGTCGTGATGTCCACCGCATGCGCGGGCTGGAGCGAGTCGTACACGTCGACGTAGCCGAAGAGCGTCTCGGCCGTCGCGAACCCGCGCGCGGTGGTGGGCGGCACGGGCAGCAGCGCCTTCAGGCTCTCCTCCAGCCGTGGCGTGGGCGTCAGCCCGGCGGCCGAGGACGACAGCAGCAGGCCGCTCATGCTGAACGGTGCCGAGAAATCGGGGACGTCGAGGTCCATGAACACCGATCCGACCGCGCCGTTGTTGGCCTCGCGCGCGCCCACGCGCAGCTGGTACCGGCCCGGCGGCAGGTCGAGCGTGGTCACCGACCGGATGCCGGCCTGCACCATCAGGTCGCGCGTCTGCTTGCGCAGCTTGAGCTCGAGGTTGGCGCGATCGCCATCGGGCACCTTGCCCGAGAAATCCATGGCCATCATCGAGATCTCCAGCGCGTTGGTGAACGTGTCGCCCGCCTCCCTGAGCGCGAGCTTGTCGCCGTCCACCTGCACCGTGACCGCCACGGACGTCTTCTTGTTCGCCCCCTTGAACGGGACGGCGTTGACCGACAGGCTCAGGCCCGGCGTTGGCAGGGCCGCGTTGAGCACGGCCTTCACCTCGGGCGACGTCCCCGTGGCCGACTCGGTGATCTTCCTCTCGTCCTTGTCCTTGGGCGCCTGGTACGCCTTGCGCGCGAACACCTTCACGCCCTTGCGATCCACCTTCACCTGGATGCGGCGGACGCGGCCATTGCGGCGCTCGTCGGTCGGGTAGTAGCCGAGCAGGTAGTAGCTGCTGCTGTCGCGCACGACGCGGTCGTAGATCTTCGAGAAGTCGTTGGAGTTGACCGACGCGGCCCCGCCGGTCTCCTCGGCGAGCGACATCAGGTTCATCTGCGCGAGGCGCTGCTCGTCGCGCAGGTTCCACGAGTTGAGGCCGAGCGTGACGTCCTGCGGCGACGCCTCCATGTCCATCTCGTCGTCAGACATGGCGGAGAGGCCGCGCGGATCGATCGTGTAGTACGCGACGTTGCTGCGCGTGGCCGCCCCGATCGCGTCGCGCACGGAGTAGAGCACGTCGGTCGCGTGCCGGGCTCCCGTGTCGGCACCCATCACGTCGACGATGTTGTAGTCGAGGCCTTCGCTGAAGAACAGGACGGCCTTGCGGCTGCCGTTCACGGTTTCGAGCACGCGTGAGATGTTGCGCAGCGTGTCCATCGAGGACCGCGCGTTGTACGCGCGCTGGGGGTCGAGCATGTCGAGCGCCTTGTCGCGCCGGGTGTCCGAGTCGCTCTCGCTCTGGATCGCCCGCAGGAATTCGACGCGGTTGCGCTGGTCGTCCAGCCGCTCCAGCAGCGCCGAGCGGATCTTCATCCCCATGAACTTGTCGATCGACGCGAGGATCAGTTCCTTGTTCGACGTGAACTCCTGCGCCGCGTTGCTGCGGCCGCTCGCGTGGATCACGGCGACCAGGTCGTTGGCGGCCACGTACTTCTCCACGAACTCGCGCGCGGCGCGCTTGACGAGCGTCGAGCGCAGCGCGCCGACGTGATAGTCGTCGAGCAGGATCACGTACACGCGCCCGTCGCGCACGCCCTCGTTGCTGGCCACGTCGAACTTCAGGGGCCGGCCGTCGATCAACGTCCGATCCGGCTGCCGGAACGGGATCTGCACGGGCTCGAAGACGGCCACCGTCTGGGGCTTGCCGTTCTCGAAGATCTGGAAGTCTTCCTTCTTCAGCCCCGACACCAGGTTCCCGTCATCGTCGGTGACGATGGCGGAGACCTCGACGTAGTCGATCTGGGCGCGGAAGGTCGGACGCTGGATGTCCGCAGCGGGAGGCTGGCCACCACCCTGCTGGGCGACGAGGGCGGCACCGGCCAGCAGCGCGAGCAGCGCCGTGGATGACACGAATCTACGCATAGCGATTCCGGGGACCGGTCACCCGCACACGGTGCGGCCGCTCGATCCGAATACGCGCTGGCATCAGCGCCGGGCAACTCGGGATTATAAGACGCGACGGGGAACCCTGCGGCCGAGGTCGTATACTTTTCCGATGCCCCTCGACGTCGCCGCGATCCAGGCGAGTCTCACGGCAGCCGGCCTCGATGGCTGGCTGCTCTACGATTTCCACGGGTCCAACCCCATCGCCCAGTCGCTGGCGGGGCTCACCAACGCGCCCAAGATGACGACGCGACGGTGGTACTACTTCATTCCGGCGCAGGGCACGCCCCGGGGGCTGGTCCACGCCATCGAACGCCACAATCTGGACGGCCTGCCGGGGGACATGCAGGCCTATGCCGGCCGGTTGTCGCTCGACCAGGGCCTCGACGCCCTGCTGGCCGGGGCCCGTCGCGTGGCCATGGAGTACTCGCCGGACTGCAACATCCCCTACCTCTCGCGTGTCGACGCCGGGACGCTGGAGTCGGTCCGCGCTCGCGGGGTCGAGGTGGTGTCGTCGGGCGACCTGGTGCAGGCGTTCGAGGCCGTGTGGACGCCGGCGCAGATCGACACGCACCTGGCGGCGTCGGCCGCCCTCCATCGCATCAAGGATCGGGCGTTCGATGCGCTCCGCGCCGTGGCCGCAGGCACCCCGTCCACCGAGTACGCGCTGCAGCAGCAGATGGTGCAGTGGTTCGCCGACGAGGGGCTCGTCAGCTCGGACCCGCCCGTCGTGGCGGTGATGGCCAACGCGGGGAACCCGCACTACCTGCCGACGGCCGCCGTACACGAGCCGATCGCGCGCGACCAGCTCGTGCTCCTCGACCTGTGGGGCAAGCAGGCCACGCCGGGCGCCGTGTTCGCCGACATCACATGGGTGGGCTACACGGGCACCACGGTGCCCGCGGAGATGGCGCGTGCCTTTGATGCGATCGCCCGGGCCCGCGACACGGCGGTCGCCACGGTGCGGGCCGCACTCGACGCCGGACGCTACGCGCGAGGTTTCGAAGTGGACGCCGCCACACGGCAGGTCCTCATCGACGCCGGCTACGGGGACGCCATCCTGCACCGGACCGGCCACAGCCTCGGCGAGAGTGTCCATGGAAATGGCGCCCACCTCGACGATTACGAGACGCGCGACGAACGGCAGCTCCTGCCCGGCTCGGGCTTCACGATCGAACCCGGCCTGTACTTCCCCACCTTCGGGGTACGCACGGAGATCAACGTTGTCATCATGGGCAGAGAGGCTCGCGTGAGCGGGCCCTGCCAGCCGGCGATCGCAGCGCTGGCCTAGCTCCACCAAGCAGGACGGAGAACGCACGCAATGTCCACTCGCAAGACCACGCTCTTCTACGCGGTGCTCCTGGCCATCGCCTCCGTGGCCATCGGCATGGTGCTCGCCTCGCGGCTCGATCTGTCGCCGTCCTCGTCGGCGCAGCCGCTGACGGCCGCACCTCCCGCCAACAGCGCGCCCATCAGCGGCAGCATCGACGCCACGACGTTCAGGACGATTGCGCGCGAGATGTCGCCTGCCGTCGTGAACATCCGCACCGAATCCACGCCGCGCACCGAAGAGCTCACGGAGTTCTTCGGCGGCGAGGACTTCCTGCGCCGCTTCCTGCCCGATCAGCAGCGACGACAGAACCGCCAGCCGCAGCGGCGTCCGCGCACGCAGGGCGCCGGCACCGGTTTCATCATCGACGCCGGCGAGGGCCTCATCCTCACCAACAACCACGTGGTGGAGAACTCGAACAAGATCCACGTGGCGTTCTACGGCGACGACGCCGACGTGGAGTACGAGGCGAAGATCGTCGGCCGCGATCCGCTCACCGACAGCGCGCTGATCCAGTTGGCCACCAAGCCCGGCCAGACGATGCAGCAGGTGAAATTCGGCGACTCCGATCAGATGCAGCCGGGCGATTGGGTCGTCGCGATCGGCAACCCGTTCAACTACAACCACACGGTGACGGTGGGGGTGGTGAGCGCGCTGAGCCGGCAGTTCCCCGTCACGCCGTCGCGCACCGTCAACATGCTGCAGACCGACGCGGCCATCAACCCGGGCAACTCCGGCGGCCCGCTGCTCAACGTGCGCGGCGAGGTGATCGCGATCAACACCGCCATCCTCAGCGACCGCGCCGGCCAGGCCTCCAACATGGGCATCGGCTTCGCGGTGCCGATCAACCTGGTGCGCGAGATCGTGCCGCAGCTGCGGTCGGGGAAGGTCACGCGCGGGATGATCGGCGTGTCGATCCTCGGCATCGACGCCGAGTCGTATCAGGACTACGGCCTCACCACGCGCGCCGGCGCGCTCGTCCACGCGGTGACAGCCGGTGGGCCAGCCGCCAAGGCGGGCCTGAAGCCGCTCGACGTGATCACCGAGTTCAACGGCAAGCCGATCAAGAACCGCGATCAACTCGTCGACCTCGTCACGCGCACCAGGCCCGGCACGACGGTGCCCCTGCAGGTACTGCGCGACGGCAAGAAGACGTCGCTCAATGTGACCGTCGGAGAACTGGATCTCGAGGCGGAGTCCGGCACGACGTCCGAGACCGAGGAAAGCGTGGAAGAGAGCGCCGGCTTCGGCGTGTCGCTCGACGACATCACGCCCGACATCGCGCGTCGACTCGAACTGCCGCGTGCCACGACAGGCGCGTTGGTGACCGAGATCGATCCGACGGGTCCCGCCGCACAGAGCGGCATGCGTCGCTTCGACGTCATCACGCGGATCAACGGCGAGGCAGTCACCAGCGCCGCCGACGCCCGCAGGAAGCTGCAGGCGATCGCCAGCGGCCGCCTCGCGCGCATCATCGTGCTGCGCAACGGCGAGGAAGCCGGTCTCGCCATCCGCAAGGAATAGTGATCGAGCGCGAGATCAAGCTCGAGTACCCCTCCGTGGAGGCCGCGCGTGCCGCCGTCGGCGCGCTCGGCCTCCCTCTGCTCCGCGCGCGTCGCCTTCAGCAGGATGCGCTGTACGACACGCCGGATGGCTCGCTCCGCGCACGCCATTGCGCGCTGCGGCTGCGACTGGACGATGCGCGAAGCATCCTGACGTTCAAGGGACCGCCCGAGCGCGGGGTGATGAAGGTCCGCCCCGAGTTCGAGACCGGCACCACCGATGCCGCCGCGACGCGCGCCATCATCGACGCGCTCGGATACCGCGTGGTGTTCCGCTACCAGAAATATCGGGAAGAGTACGGTGACGCGTCGTGCGTGGTCTCGATCGACGAGTCGCCCGTCGGCGTGTTCCTGGAGCTCGAAGGCGAGGAGACGCGCATCACCGCGCTCGCCGCCACGCTGGGGTTCACGCCAGCCCGGTACGTGACGGCGTCGTACCACAGGCTGCATGCCGAACGCGGTGCGGCGCTGGGGCTCGGGCCGGACATGCTGTTCCCCGCATGAGCACCTGGCCACCTCCCGCCATCGTCCTCACGGCAGGCCTCGGCACGCGCCTGCGCCCGTTGAGCGACATCCTCGCCAAGCCCGCCATGCCCGTCGGATCCGAAGCGCTGGCATGCCGCATCCTCAGGCGCCTTGCCGACGCCGGTATCCGCGAGGCGGTCCTCAACCTTCACCATCTGCCGCACACGGTGACGCGCGCGATCGGCGACGGATCGCAGTGCGGCATCCGCGTGCGCTACTCGTGGGAGCAGCCGCGCGTGCTCGGCTCGGCCGGCGGTCCACGCCACGCGCTGCCGCTCGTCGACGGCGACACGGTGCTCATCGTCAATGGCGACACGCTGTGCGACATGCCGATCCGCGCGTTGTGGGACGTCCATCGCGCCAGTGGCGCGCTCGTCACACTGGGCTTGATGCCGCACCCCGAATCCGGGCGCTATGGGGGCGTCGTGCTCGACGTGCCGGTGACGGCACGGGGTGAAGGCCTGCTCGCGACCGGGGCGATCGCGGGATTCGTACCTCGCACGAGCACGGTCCCCAGCGTGCACTTCCCCGGCATGCAACTCGTCCAGCGCGAGGTCCTCGCGCCACTGCCGGACGACACGCCATCGGAGAGCGTGCTGGAGGTCTACCCCCGCCTGATGGCATCACACCCGGGAACGGTGCGCGGCGCGGTCTTCGACGTGCACTTCGACGATGTGGGGACGGTGGACGACTATCGCCGCACGTGCCTGCGCCTGGCCGGCGACGCCCACGGCAACGTCATCGACGCCACGGCCGTCGTCTGTGCGTCGGCCACGCTCCGAGACACCATCGTCTGGCCCGGAGCGCATGTCCCTGACGAATGTCGTCTCGAGCGCGCGATCGTCACGGGTCGCACGCGCCTCGCGCCAGGCACGCACGTCACCGGCGAGATCTTCTGACGCGTCATTTCACAATTTCAGGAATTTCAGAATTTGCTTACCTTCAGCAAGGCTTCGAAGGTTGGCGGTGGTGAGCACGTCTGAAATTTTGAAATTCTGAAATTTCCCGAGCTATCCTGCTGCGCTGATGGTGGACTCGTTTCAGGATCGCGTGGAGCAGTATCTCGAACGACGCGGACATCGCGCGCGTGGCGTGCGCGTGGTGCCGCTCACGGGCGACGCATCGGATCGTCGCTATTTCCGTCTGATTTCTCCCGATGGACGGACGATGGTGCTGGCGGGATATCCGGCACCGTTCGACGAGTCGCTGCCGTTCCTGAACGTGACGCGCCTGCTCGAGCAGATGCCGGTGCCGGTGCCGTCGATCCTCGACGAGGCCCCCGATCTCGGGTTGTTGCTGCTCGAGGACCTCGGCGACGTCACGCTGCAGGCGCACCTCGGCATGGCCAATACCGAGGAGCACAGTCAGCTCTATCGCGAAGCGGTCCGTCTCATCGCCACGCTGCAGCATCGCGGGAAGGAGCTGGCCTCGGACACGTACCTGCCCTACGGCATCGCGTTCGACGAGGCCAAGCTGGGCTGGGAGATGGAGTTCTTCCTGAAGCACTACCTGCTCGGCTACCGCGGCGTGGCGCTCGACGAGGCGACGCTGGAGGCGATCCGCGTCGAGCTGCGCCTGCTCGTCGAGCGACTCGCCGCGGAAGAGCGCGTGCTGTGCCACCGCGATTACCACAGCCGCAACCTGATGCTGCACAGCCAGCGTCTGTACCTGATCGACTTCCAGGACGCGCGCCTCGGGCCCGATACATACGACCTCGCGTCGCTCTTGCGCGATTCGTACGTCGATCTCTCGGATTCGATGGTCAACTGGCTGTTGGCGTACTTCCTCGCCCTCACGGGCCGGCCGGACACGGAGCGGGCGTTTCGCGAACGCTTCGACGCGATGTCGCTGCAGCGCAACCTGAAAGCGCTCGGCACGTTCGGCTACCAGACCACGGCGCGACAGAATCCCGTGTACATCCAGTACATCCCGCGCACCCTGCGCTACGTGCGCACCAACCTGGCGCGCTATCCGGCGTTCGGCAGACTCCACGATCTCCTCGCCGCCCACGTCGACGAGTTGCGCTGAACTCCCGCTGTCCTGAGCTCCTGCCTTCCTGACTTCCTGAGTAGAATCCTCCCGTGGACTTCGGTCTCTCCACGCACCTGTTCCACGCCGAGACCCTCGGGCCGTCGCAGCTCGAGGCCACCGCTGCTGCGGGCTTCACGGCCGTGGAAGTGTTCGCCACGCGATCGCACGTCGACTACCACGACCTGCAGGTGGGACGCGATCTGGCGCGCTGGTGCGCCGACGCCGGCGTACGTCTGCACAGCATCCACGCGCCGATCACCGAGTTCCTGCACGGCACCACGTGGGGCCCGCCGTTCTCGACCGCCTCGGCCGATCCCGCCCACCGTGCGCGGACCATCGAGGAGTGCACGCACGCCCTGGAACTGGCGACCGTGGCGCCGTACCAGTACCTCGTGCTCCACCTCGGCGTTCCTGACGACTACGCACCGCCGAGCGGCGACAACCAGCGCGACGCCGTGCTGCGCACGCTCGATGCGCTCATCCCCGTCGCCAGTCGTGTCGGCGTGCGCATCGCCGTGGAGCTGATCCCGAACGCCCTCTCGACAGCGCGTCAGCTCGTCCGCCTCATCGAGGACAATGACCTGACGGCGCTCGGTATCTGCCTCGATGTCGGCCACGCGCGTCTCCAGGGCGACGTCGTCGACGCCCTGGAGGAGGTCGCGGGGTACCTCGTGACCACGCACCTGCACGACAATGGCGGCCGTCGCGACGACCATCTGCTGCCCTTCGCCGGCGCGATCGACTGGGCGGAACTGGTGATCGGCTTCCAGAAGGTCGGCTACGACGGCACCTTCATGCTCGAACTGGCTGCCGCTCCAGACGGTCCCCTGCCGACCCTCCACCGCGCCGCCGCCGCCCGCCGTCGCCTCGAAGCCCTGATCCTCGACACCACGTTCACGTTCGACGAGTAGTGACGTTCGCGCGTCGACGGCCCGGGCAAGCCCGGCCCCTGTGTCCCTCTGTCTTGATCCTGCTTCCCGTCCTCTGCCTCCTCATTCCTCCGCCCTCTGTCCTTCTCTGTGCGATCCTGTTCTCCGCCTATGCCGCCCGTCGTCTACATCCAGGACATCGCCAACCATGCCGGTCAGGAGGTCACGCTCCGGGGCTGGCTGCACAATCGCCGGTCCAGCGGGAAGATCCACTTCCTCATCGTGCGCGACGGCACCGGGTTCATCCAGGTGGTGATGTCGAAGGCCGACATCGGCGAAGCGCTGTTCGCGCAGGCTGACCACCTCTCCCAGGAAACGGCGATCGTCGTTACGGGCACCGTGCGCGCCGACGCGCGCGCCAAGGGCGGGTTCGAGCTGACGGGAACGGGCTTCACCGTGATCGCCGAGGCGCACGACTTCCCCATCACACCCAAGGAACACGGCGTCGACTACCTGATGGACCGGCGTCACCTGTGGATCCGATCGCAGCGGCAGCACGCCGCGCTGCGCGTGCGGCACGAAGTGATCGACGCGGTGCGCGACTTCTTCAACAGCCGCGGCTTCATCCTCGCCGACACGCCGATCTTCACGCCGTCGGCGTGTGAAGGCACCACCACGCTGTTCCCGGTGCGCTACTTCGACGACACGACCGCGTATCTCACGCAGAGCGGGCAGCTGTACAACGAGGCCAACGCGATGGCCCTCGGCAAGACGTACTGCTTCGGCCCCACGTTCCGCGCGGAGAAGAGCAAGACCCGCCGGCATCTCACCGAGTTCTGGATGGTGGAGCCCGAGGTGGCCTACGCCGATCTCGACGACACCATGACGCTCGCCGAACAGCTCGTCGAATCCGTCGTCGCACGCGTGCTCGACACACGGCGTCCGGAACTCGCGCAGCTCGAACGCGACACCTCGAAGCTCGAAACCGTGACGACGCCGTTCCCGCGCATCTCGTACACGGAGGCGGTCGATCGCCTCAAGGGTGCCGGCCTGCCCATCGAGTGGGGCGGCGACTTCGGCGGCACCGACGAGACCGTGCTGTCGGGCCAGTTCGACAGGCCCGTGCTCGTTCATCGCTACCCCGCTGCCGTGAAGGCCTTCTACATGAAGCCCGACCCGGAGCAGCCGAACCTGGCACTGTGCGTCGACATGCTGGCGCCCGAAGGCTACGGCGAGATCATCGGCGGCGGCCAGCGCCTCGACGACTACGATCTTCTGCTGCAGCGGATCAAGGAGCACGACCTCCCGCAGGAGGCGTTCGAGTGGTATCTCGATCTCCGCCGCTACGGCTCGGTCCCCCACGCCGGTTTCGGCATGGGGATCGAACGCGTGGTCGCCTGGATCTGCGGCCTCGAACACGTCCGCGAGACGATTCCGTATCCGCGGATGCTGTACAGGCTGTACCCGTGATACCTGGGGCTCGCGACTTATGGCTTATGGCTTATGGCTTATGGCCACAGCACCTTTCCCCTTTTTCCTTTCCGTAAGCCGTAAGCCGTAAGCCCTGAGCCGTAAGCCATCACCATGAAGATCGGTCTCGTCTCCCTCGGGTGTCCCAAGAATCTCGTCGACTCGGAGGTCATGCTCGGCCTGGCCGAGCAGGCGGGGCATGTCGTGACGGCGGATGCGTCGGACGCCGACGTGCTCGTCGTGAACACGTGCGCGTTCATCGATTCGGCCAAGCAGGAGTCCATCGACACGATCCTGGAGATGGCGCAGCACAAGACCGGCGGTCGCGCGCGGCGGCTCGTGGTCACGGGCTGCCTGGCGGAGCGATACCGCGAGGAGTTGCGCGAACAGATCCCCGAGATCGACGCCGTGCTGGGCACCGGCGAGGTGGACCACATCGTCGGCGCGATCGCGGGTGAGTCCCGGGGCGCCGCCGCCGCAGCGCCAATCGCGCTCTTCACGCGAGGGGCCGACGGCACGGCACATCCCCATCAAGCAAGGGCACCTCAGGCGCGAGCCGCGCGGCATCGCGACGCCGACGCGCCGCTGCCCACGTACCTGTACGACGCGGCCACGCCCCGACGCCTCACCACGCCCGGCCACTACGCGTACGTGAAGATCGCCGAAGGCTGCGACTACAACTGCGCGTTCTGCATCATCCCGAAGCTGCGCGGCGCCTATCGCAGCCGCGACGAGGCGTCGGTGGTGGCCGAAGCGCGCGCGCTGGCGGCGCGCGGCGTGAAGGAACTGCTGCTCGTGTCGCAGGACACCACCTTCTACGGCATCGATCGCGACAGGCAGGATCGCGGCGCGCTGGCGCGACTGCTGCGGGCGCTGAACGCCATCCAGGGGTTGGAGTGGATTCGGCTCCTGTACCTCTACCCCACCACGATCACCGCCGAGACGATCGAGGCGATGGCGGCCTGCGAGAAGGTGGTGCGCTACGTCGACCTGCCCCTGCAGCACGCCTCGGCCGCCATGCTGAAGCGGATGCGACGGCCCGGCACGCGTGAGAGCTACATGCGCCTGCTCACCTCGCTGCGCGACGCACTGCCCGGCGTCACGCTCCGCACGACATTCGTTGTCGGGTTCCCGGGCGAGACCGAGGACGATGTCGACCAGCTCGTGGACTTCGTGAAGACGGTCGAGTTCGACCACGTCGGCGTGTTCACGTACTCCCACCAGGACGGCACCGCTGCGGCGTCGCTCGACGACGATGTGCCGGCCGCCGTGAAGCAGACGCGGCAGCGCCGCGTGATGCAGGCGCAGCGGCGGATCGTCGCGCGGCGCCAGAAGGCACGCATCGGCCAGCGCGTCCGCGTGGTGGTGGATGGTCCCTCGCCGGAGCACGACCTCGTCCTGCAGGGCCGTCTCCCCGGCCAGGCCCCCGACGTGGACCCCGTCGTCGTCTTCACCGACTGCGACCCGACCGACCTGCCCCCCGGCACCTTCCTCGACGCCGAGATCGTCGACGCCGCCGGCTACGACCTCATCGTCAGACCGGTCTGAATACCGAATACCCGATGTCGGATGACCGCCCCACGCGGTTGCCGGTCGCCCGTTGCCGGTTGCCGGTCGCCTGCGTGTCCGCCGCAGCGGGCGAGCGCGAAGGCGGGCTGAGTGCCCGGGTGTTGTGGTACAGTCCTCGATTGGAGTTCAGGCTACCCTTCCGGAGTGGGCCGCTTTGCCCACTCTTTGTGTTTCAGGGGTCGCTGTCTCGTTGACGTGACAACCGATACGCGCCTGGCGCGCGTCCGGACGGCGGCTGAACGGGTCGCCGGATCCTGCGGACTCGACATCTTCGACATCCAGCTGCGGCGGGAGTCGAGTGGCTGGGTGCTGCGCGTCGTCATCGACCGACCGCTGCAGCACGACGCCGAGGGTGGCGTGGTCGTGGAGACACCGGAGCAGTCCATCGGCATCGAGGACTGTCAACGGGTGAGCACGGACCTGAGCACGATTCTCGATGTCGAGGACGTGCTCGACCACGCCTATACCCTCGAGGTGTCGTCACCGGGCCTCGATCGACCGTTGCGACACGCCGATGACTATCGGCGGTTCAGCGGGCGGATCGCGAAGCTGGTGGTGCCTGATGGCGTCGAGGGTCAGACGCATTTCGAAGGCCGGATTGCCGGTGTGGAGGACGAGGCCGTGATCCTGCAGGTGGGGCGCCGCAAGGAGCGGCGGATTCCGCTGGCAGGGATCAGCAAGGCCCGCCTCGAGGTGGAGTTCTAGACGCGATGAGTACCAACCCGCTCGTGCAGTCGATCGAGACGCTCGCCAAGGAGCGCGGCATCGATCCGGACATCGTCATCACGGCCATCGAAGAGGCCGTCCTGACGGCGTCCCGCAAGTCCTATGGCAAGGACGGCGAGAACCTCAAGGCACGCCTGAACCACGAGACGGGCGAGGTCGAGCTCCTCGCGGTGAAGAAGGTCGTCGAGACCGTCGCGGATCCGGCGATCGAGATCTCGCTGGCCGAGGCGCAGGACATCTACAGGGTCTACGGCGAGGAATACGCGGCCGGCATCGAGCTCGAAGACGAGATCGAGTTCCCCAAGAGCAAGGAGAAGCTCGGACGCATCGCCGCGCAGACCGCCAAGCAGGTCATCTTCCAGAAGGTGCGCGAAGCGGAGCGTCGGAACGTGTTCGACGAGTTCTCCTCGCGCGTCGGTGAAGTGGTGACCGGCACGGTCAAGCGCTTCGAGCAGGGCGACATCATCGTCGAGCTCGGACGCATCGAGGCGAACCTGCCGCGCAAGGAGCAGTCGCGCGCGGAGAACTACGCCATCGGCGATCGCGTGCGCACGGTGATCAAGAGCGTGAACGAGAACCTCAAGGGACCGCAGGTGATCCTCTCGCGCACCGACCCGGCGCTGCTCGTGAAGATGTTCGAGCAGGAAGTGCCGGAGATCTACGACGGCACCGTGATGATCCGCGGCGCCGTTCGCGAAGCGGGCGACCGCGCGAAGGTGGCGGTCTACAGCCGCGAGCGCGACGTGGATCCCGTGGGCGCCTGCGTGGGCATCAAGGGCACGCGCGTGCAGGCCATCATCCGCGAGCTGCGCGGCGAGAAGATCGACATCGTCGAGTTCTCGGAGGATCCGGTGGAGTTCGTGATGAACGCCATCAGCCCGGCCCGCGTGCAGCGCGTGACGATCCTCGACGACCAGGATCGCGTGATGGAAGTGGTGGTCGAAGACAAGCAGCTCTCGCTCGCTATCGGCAAGAAGGGCCAGAACGTCAGGCTCGCCGCCAAGCTGACGGGCTGGAAGATCGACATCAAGAGCGAGGAAGAGAAGCGCAAGGAAGTCGAGGCGCAGCTCGCGGGGTTCGACTGGAACGCCGTGGCCGAGGGGCAGGCCGATGTGCCGCTCACGGGCGCGGCGGCCATGGATGCCCTCTTCGCTCCGAACATGGGTGCCACCCCCGCAGACGAACAGGCTGCCGTCGAAGCAACCGACGTCGTCGAGGTGGTGGACGTCGTCACGGCCGACGCGGTCGAGCCGGCAGGCGATGCAGCCCCCGTCGACGTCGTGGCCGAGGCCGATACGGCCGCGACCACGACCGACGAACCAGAGCAGGCGTAGGACCCGCGCGCGCCGCTGCGGCGCAGGGCGAGGGAAAACCGGACGCGCACGAACCGCGCGCGTCCGAAGGCTGGACTAGAACGAAGGGGACACGTTGTCGACTGTCCGGATCTACAAAGTCGCGGAACTGCTGAACGCACCGAGCCAGGAGGTCATGGATCTCCTCAAGGCGGAAGCGGGCATCGAGGTGCGTTCGGCCTCGAGCACCATCGAGGAGGTGGTGGCCCGGCAGTTCGTGGAGCGCCATGCGCGCACGCGCAACATCGCGCTCCCACCCGCCGCGCACATGTTCAGTGAAGGCCCCGCCGCACGCCCGGGCGCGGGCGGGAAGAAGGGTGCCGCAAAGGCCGCGGCCGCCCCGGAGCCCCCGAAGGCGGCCCCGTTGCCGCCGCCCCGTCTCGTCAAGGCGCTGAAGGTGCCTGGCGCGCCCGTCGCTGCCCCGCCGCAAGCGGCTGGTGTCGCAGAGGCACCCGTCGTCGAGGCGCCGGCTGTCGAGCGGCCCGTCGACGTCGGGCCCGTGGCTGTCGACGCCGCAGCGGTCGACGTTCGCGAGACGCCGAGTGTCGCCGACGCGCCCGCGCCGGTTGCGGACGCTCCGACGCCAGCGGCGCCCGTCGCCACGCCGGTCGCCGACGCGCCTGCGGAACTCGCAGCTGCCAGCGAAACGGATGCCCCCGCATCAGCAGGGGCCGGACTTGCCCGGCCCGATGGACCCGCCGCGAGCGAACCGGAAGGTGCCGCGCCGGCCGTCGACAGCCAGGCCGATCTCAACCGTCAGGTGCCGGCGTCGCTGCGTCTGCGCGTCGAGGATCCGAATCGCCCGGTGAGCGCGCCGCCGATGCGGCCGCCCCGGCCGGCCCCGGCGCCGGCGGCTCCCGTGCGTCGGCCACCGCCAGCGGGCGGCCCCGCTGGCCCGGCCGGACCGGCAGGCCCGCCGCGTCCGCCGTCAGCAGGTCCGCGTCCGCTGCCCCCGGGAGCCGCGCTTCCAGGTGGTCCGCGTCCGCTGCCCACACAGCCCATTCGCTCACCGCTGCCGCAGGTGGCGCGTCCGAGCTATCAGCCGACGTACGCCAACATCGGCCGCGCCCCAGGCGTTGTCGGTCCCGGCGGACGTCCGCTCGGCGGCCCGGCCGGCCAGCCGGGTCAGCGCCCGGGTGCCGCGCAGTTCCCGCGGCCGCCACAGCCTGGTGGCTATCGCCCGGGTGGCCCGGGCGGGCATCGCCCGCGTCCTGGCGGCAGGAGCAGCGGCGGTCGTCGTTCGCGCATCGAAGCGCCCGTGGTACAGGGGCCGGCGGCGCCGCCGCCCATCACGCGCATCATCACGCTCGCTGAGGGCATGACGGTCAAGGATCTGGCCGACAAGCTCGAAGCCAAGGTGAAGGACGTCATGCGCGTCGTGCTCGAACAGGGCATGCGCATGACGATCAACAGCACGCTCGACGCGGATACGGCCACGATGCTCGCGCGCCAGTTCGGCGCCGAGGTCGAGGTGCGGTCGTTCGAGGAAGAGATCGTCGAGATCGAGGACGTCCCGAACAAGCCGGAGGATCGCGTCACGCGCGCGCCGGTGGTCACGGTGATGGGCCACGTCGATCACGGCAAGACCACGCTGCTCGACAGCATCCGCACCACGCGGGTGGCCGAGCGCGAGGCGGGCGGCATCACGCAGCACATCGGTGCGTACGCCGTGGAGCTCAACGGTCGCAAGATCGTGTTCCTCGACACGCCCGGCCACGCGGCGTTCACCACGATGCGTGCGCGCGGCGCGAAGGTCACCGACGTGGTGGTCCTCGTGGTCGCGGCCGACGATGGCGTCATGCCGCAGACGCGTGAGGCCATCGATCACGCACGCGCGGCGAAGGTGCCAATCATCGTCGCCATCAACAAGATCGACAAGCCAGACGCCAACCCCGAGCGCGTCATGCGCGAGCTGTCCGAGATGGGCCTGCTCGCCGAAGCGTGGGGCGGCGACACGGTGATGGTGCCCGTGTCGGCCAAGGCCAACCAGAATCTCGACACGCTGCTCGAGATGATCCTGCTCGTCACCGAGATCGGCGAGCACAAGGCCAACGCCGCGCGCAACGCCTCGGGCACGGTGCTCGAAGGCAAGCTCGATCGCGGACGCGGTCCCGTGGCCACGGTGCTCGTGCAGGACGGTACGCTCCGCGTCGGCGACACGGTGCTCGTGGGCACGATCGTCGGCAAGGTGCGCGCGCTGCAGGACGACCGCGGACGCGTCGTGCGCGAAGTCGGTCCGTCGACGCCTGTCGAAGTGCTCGGTCTCGGCGGCGTCCCCACGCCAGGCGACACGTTCCAGGCCGTGGACGACGTGGCCAAGGCCCGCCAGATTGCCGTGTTCCGTGAGGAACAGGCCAAGGCGAAGTCGCTCGGCGCGCGTGGCGGCCGCATGACGCTGGAGTCGCTGCAGAAGCACATCGCCGAGGGCGGTGTGAAGGAGCTCGCGCTCATCATCAAGGCCGACGTGCAGGGCTCGGCCGAAGTGCTGGCCGACTCGCTGCAGAAGCTCGGCGACGAGCGCATCAAGGTGCGCGTCATCAGCTCGGGCGTCGGCGCGATCAACGAGTCCGACGTGCTGCTGGCCACCGCATCCGAAGCGATCATCATCGGCTTCAACGTACGGCCCGACCGCAACGCCGAATCGGTGGCCGATCGCGAGAAGGTGGACATCCGCCTCCACTCGATCATCTACAACGTCACCGACGAGATCCGCGCCGCGATGGCGGGGATGCTCGAACCGACGTTCAAGGAGACGCGCATCGGCGTGGCCGAAGTGCGCGAGGTGTTCCGCGTCCCGAAGGCGGGCACCGTGGCAGGCTGCTTCGTCACCGAAGGCGTCATCCGCCGGTCGGGCGACGTGCAGGCCCGCCTCGTCCGCGAGGGCGTCGTCGTGCACACCGGCAAGCTCAGTTCGCTGCGCCGGTTCAAGGACGACGTCTCCGAGGTCAAGAATGGTCTCGAATGCGGCATGACGTTCGAGCGCTACAACGACATCAAGCCCGGCGACAAGATCGAGGTCTTCACGACCGAAGAGATCGCCGTCACGATCCCCGGGTAGCAGGA
>CAYRAE010000027.1:0-20732 GCA_964422175.1 uncultured Luteitalea sp.
GATGTTCCGAGAGACGGCCGTGCGGGCGCTGCACTGCAACGTGCTCGTGATTCGCGTGCAGCCCGAGGAAGGCATCACGCTGCTCGTCGACGCGAAGGTGCCGGGACAGGCGGTGGACCTCAAGACCGTAGCGCTGGACTTCAAGTACGAAGACGCGTTCGCGCGCACGCCGTCGACGGGGTACGAGACGCTGCTCTACGACGCCCTTACTGGCGATCAGACGCTCTTCCATCGCGCCGACAGTACGGAAGTCGGCTGGCGCGCCGTGATGCCCATCCTCGATGCGTGGACGAAGCAGGCGCCGCCCGTCGCGTACGACGCAGGCACGTGGGGTCCAGACGAATCGCACGAGCTGCTGGAGAGAGACGGACGGAGTTGGAGGACGGGCTCGTGAAAGCCCAATGCCGAATGCCGAATGCTGGATGACGGGGCAGAGATGAGTTCGGCGGAGAGTCGGAGCCTGGAGCGTGGGGCGGTGATTCGGCTGGCGCTGACGCCTGACGCATTGGCAGAGGCGGCGGCGAGCGAGGTGCTTGCGATCCTCGAGAGTGCGATCGCCTGGCGAGGCGAGGCGCACCTGGCGTTGTCGGGCGGGCGCACGCCTGCCGCGCTGCACCGCGCACTCGCGGTGCGGCCGTTCGACGGCTGGCCGTTCGTACACGTGTGGTTCGGCGACGAGCGCATGGTGCCGCCGTCGCATGCCGACAGCAACTACCGCATGGCGCGCGAGACGCTGCTCGATGCCGTGCCGGTGCCTGCCGCGCAGATTCATCGCATCGAAGGGGAGCGCGATCCGGCAGACGCGGCGCGTGCCTGCGACGAGGCGCTGCGCGCGCTGGCCGCGCGACAGGAGCGGCAGTCGCCCGCGATGGACGTGTTGCTGCTCGGCATGGGCACCGACGCGCACACGGCGTCGCTGTTTCCGGGATCGCCGCTGCTCGTCGACGCGGACGTCGAGTCAGCCCCATGCGTGGCAGCCGTCTTCGTGCCCGCGCTGAACGCCTGGCGTGTCACGTTCACGCCGCGAACCGTCCTCGCCGCGCGAACCGTGTGTGTGCTCGTCGCCGGAGCCGACAAACACCCCGCCATCCGCCGCGTTCTCGGCGAGTCGTCCCCGATCGCCGACGCCCCCGCGTCGCTGCTCCTCGGTCATCCCGCCGACGTCGCCTGGTTCATCGACAGCGCCGCGCTGTTCGGATAAGGGAGATAGGGAGATTCTCACGTGAGCTCCACCAGTCGCACGTCCGCCTGACCCGGTGCGAGCGTCAGCAGCGCGACGCTGGGGACGATGTCGAAGCGTTTCGGGCCGGCGGCGCCGGGGTTGATGACGAGCGCGTTGGCGTCGCGCTCCACGAGTGCGCGATGGGTGTGACCGAAGATCAGGATGTCGGCGTCGGGATAGCGATGGCGTACGGATGCGGGCGTCGGCTGTCCGAGTTCGTGGCCGTGGCTCACATGGATGCGCCAGCCTTCGATGGTCAGCCATCGGTGCGCCTCGAGACCGGGCATGTGCTGATCGTCCACGTTCCCGTACACCGCCTGGACGGGCGCGATGGCCGCCAGCTCGATCAGGACGTCGCGGCTTCCGACGTCGCCGGCGTGCAGAATCGACGCAACACCTTCCAAAGCGTATGCAACTGATGCACGCACCAGCCCGTGCGTGTCCGAAATCAGCCCGATGACGGTAGGCATGCGTCTTGTATTGTAGCGACGGGATACCCATGGTCACGCCCCCTCGCGACTACGCGATCGTCACACCGATTCATGGCCGCTATCTCGTCCGTGTGCCGGAGTCAGCGGAGTCAGGACCGATCCGCAATGCGCCGATGATCGTCGGCTTTCACGGATACGGCGAATCGGCAGACACGCACATGGCGCGGCTCGAGGCCATCCCGCAACTCGACGACTGGACCATCGTCTGTATTCAGGGGCTGCATCGCTTTTACGGCCGCGGCGGGCACGTCGTCTCGAGCTGGATGACATCGCAGGATCGCGAGGACGCGATCGAGGACAACCTGCGCTACGTGCGGAGCGTGGTGACCGAGGCCATCCATCAGAACGGTGAACCACGCGCGCTGGTGTATCAGGGGTACTCGCAGGGCGTGGCGATGGCGTGGCGCGCCGCGATCCTTGGCGTCAGGCGCGTCGACGGACTGGCCATCTTCGGCGGCGATGTGCCTCCGGAGCTCGGCGTACGTCCGTTCGCACAGTGTCCGCCGGTGCTCATCGGCCGCGGGCGCGAGGACACGCAGTACACCGCAGCCCAGTTGCGCGCCGATCTCGACATGCTGGCCGGCCGCTACGTCGCCGTCGAGCCGTACGAAGTGGCAGGCGGCCATGCCTGGACGGTCGCCGCCGGCAGAGACATCGGTCAGTTCGCCGCCCGCCTGATCGCCCCCGCCGGATGATTCAGAATTTCACAATTTCATAATTGCTTACCTTTCAGGAGCGCCTCGAAGGTTGGCGGTGGTAAGCCGATTCTGAAATTGTGAAATTCTGAAATTCTCTCACCCTGAGTTCCGCAATCCCGCCGTGATGCCGGCGATCGTGCGGACGAGGGGGCGGACCGCGTCGGCATCGCCGGCGCGGTGGGCGCGCAGGAGGGCGACCTGCATCGCGTTGATCGGGTTGACGTACGGATTGCGCAGCCTGATGGTGCGCTGCACGACGGGATGCCTGTCGAGCAGATGATCGGCTTCGACGATCCGGAGGACGACGTCGGTGGTGCGCGCGTGCTCGTCGGCGATCTGCGAAAAGTGGCCGTCGGGATCCGCGCTCTCCGGCACGAGTTCGAGATACGACCGCGCGATCTCCAGGCTCGACTTGGCCAGCGTCATCTCCAGGTTCTCGACGATCGATCTGAAGAACGGCCAGTCGCGATAGAGACGGCGCAGCGTGTCCAGGCCGCTCGCGGTCTCGAGGATGGGCGCCAGTCCGCTCCCGCACCCGAACCACGCCGGCAACAGCGATCGGTTCTGCGTCCACGAGAACACCCACGGGATCGCGCGCAGCGACTGCAGATATTCCGCGTCGGCCGACGGCCGCCGCGCCGGGCGCGATCCGATCTCGAGCAGCGCGAGTTCGTCGACGGGCGTGAACGCGCGGAAGAACGGCACGAACTGCGGGTTGTGCCACACGAAGCGCCGGAACGCGTCCTCTGACGATCGCGCCGCCTGCGCCATGATCTCGCGCCTGACGCCGGGCGCGCTCGATCCCACCACGTTCGGAAACACCGACAGCAACGTGGCGGACAGCGCCGCCTCGAGATTGCGGTACGCAAGACCCGGCAGGCCGTACTTGAACGAGATCGTCTCGCCCTGCTCCGTGAGTTTGAGTCGTCCGCGTGCGTGACCGCCGGGCTGCGCGAGGATCGCCGCGTGTGTCGGACCGCCGCCGCGACCCGTGCTGCCTCCGCGTCCGTGGAAGACCGTGAGGTCGATGCGATGCTTCGCGGCCACGGCCGAGAGATCCTCCTGCGCGCGATAGATCTCCCACTGCGCCGCGAGATATCCGCCATCCTTGGCCGAGTCCGAGTAGCCGACCATCACCTCGAGCCTGCGTCGCCGCGCGTCGAGCACGGGCGCGAACTCGGGCGACGTCGCCAGTTCCTCGACGATTGTGCCCGCGCGCTGGAGGTCGTCGATCGACTCGAAGAGCGGCACGATCGACAGCGTCAGCCCCGCCTCGCGCGCGAGGTTCGCCGCCGCGACGACGGGCTCGGGCCCCGTCGTGCCAGAGAGGATCAGCGTGTCGCACACGGCGGGCCCGTGCTGACGGTGCAACTCGACGATCGTCTGCAAGGTGTCGCGTACACGTTCGACCTGCGTGACGAGGTCGCGCACGTGGACGCGCACGTCGAGCTTCGCCACGTGGAACCCGAACAGCTCCACGCGACGACGGAGCGCGGCGAGGCGGCCGTTGGCGATGCGTTCGCCGCGGTGCGCCCGTAGTGACGCGTCGATCACTTCCAGATCGGCGACGAACTCGTGGACGTGTCCGTACCCGCCAGGCGCGTCGTCGGCCGTCTGCCGCAGCCGGCGGTACATCAGCCACAGCTTCCGCCGATACGGCTCATCGTCGGCCGATGCGCTGAGATCGGCGAGGCCGATGCCGGCGAGCCGCTGTTCGTCGGCAGCGATCGACGTCAGCAGCGCCTCGTTGACGTGCACGAGCGCGCGAGACACGCCCATCGTGCGCGCGAGATCGCGGACTTCGTCGGTGTAGCGCTCGAGCACGAGCGCGCGCGCGCGATCGGCCGCCGCGCGCAGCGTGGCGGGGCCGGCGTTCGGGTTGCCGTCCTGATCGCCGCCGATCCAGCTGCCGAACCGGAGCGGCAGCGGCGCGCCCGGGATGCGTCGCCGATAGTCGCCCACGAGCGCGGGCGCCACGTCGAAGAGGCTCTGTTCGAAGAACCAGAGGCCGTGGCGGATCTCGTCGACCACGCGCGGGCGCTTCGCACGCGTTTCGTCGGTCTGCCACAGCGTGGTGATCTGCTCGGCGAGCGCGTCCTCGATGTCGCGGCGTCCCGGATCGGAGAGCTGCGGATCGTCGAGCCGGTGGAGCAGTTCGCTGATCTCGAGCTGCGCGGTGAGCACGGTGCGTCGCGTGGCTTCGGTCGGATGCGCCGTCAGTACGAGCTCGAGCGAGACGCGCCGCGCGGCGTCGCGCAACTGTCCCGCGGAGATACCTGCCGCATCGAGCTCCTGGAACGCCTCGTCCAGCGATTCGGCGGCCACGCGCCGCTCGACGGCGTACTGCCGCCGGCGCCGGATCCGATGGTGCTGCTCGGCGAGATTCGCGAGCTGGAAGTAGAGCGAGAACGCGCGGACCAGTCGGCCCTGCTCGTCGACGGGCAGCGCCTCGACGATGGCCTTGACGGCCTCGGTGTCGCCGGCCCGCGAGGTCTGGCGGACGCGTTCCTCGGCGTCGAAGAGCGCTTGCCCTTCCTGCTCCCTGATGACGTGGCCGAGGATGGCGCCCAGCAGGCGGACGTCCCGGCGGAGTGGGCCCTGTGAGTCGGGAGCAGGCGTGGGGGCCACTGACATCCGCTCATTCTAGGGCGCGCGCGTGGGGACCTGTGCTATTTCTGTCGCCCATGTCGCGCAGGATGGCGGGCCATCGCCGGCTTCCGGCGGCAACGGAGGCATCCGCATGAGCGGCGACGCGCGTTCGACCACCACCGACACACCCGTTCCGGCATTCGGCGAGTTGATGGGGCATCCACGGCCGTTGTGGATGCTGTTCATGACGGAGTTCTGGGAGCGCTTCGCGTTCTACGGCATCCGCTGGGCGCTGGTGCTCTACATCGTGGCGCAGTTCTACGGTGGCAGCGCGGGAGGTGAGGAGCCCGCCAGCCGGACGTACGGCGCGTATCTCGCGCTCGTGTACGCCGCGGCGATCTTCGGCGGGTACGTGGCCGACAAGATCCTCGGCTATCAGCGGTCCATCCTGCTGGGCGCGGTGATCATGGCGGCCGGCCTGTTCGCGATTGCCGTCCCCGACGCACGCATCTTCGAATTCGGTCTGGCCACCATCATCGTCGGCAACGGGTTGTTCAAGCCGAACATCTCGACGATGGTGGGCAAGTTGTACGCGCCGGGCGACGAGCGTCGCGATTCGGGCTTCACGATCTTCTACATGGGCATCAACGCCGGTGCGTTCCTCGCGCCGGTGCTCACGGGCTGGCTGGCCGAGCAGGTGTTCGGCTCGTCGGCCATGCCGGCGTACAAGTACGTCTTCATCGCGTCTGGCGTGGGCATGCTCGTGAGCCTCGTGTGGTTCTGGTTCGGACGCCGGCAGCTGGAGGGCATCGGCGCGCCGCTGCCCGGGCTGGAAGGGATGGGGACCGTGGCGGCTGTCGCCGCGGGCTGTGTGGTGGCGATTCCCATCACGTGGGTGCTGATCGCGCAGCTCGGTGCCACGGCGTTGCAGTACGTGCTCACGGCGATGTTCGTGGGCTTGTGCGTGCTGCTGCTCGCCGAGGGCGTGCGCAACGGTCCCGTCGCGCGCGACAAGGCCATCGCGATGCTGGTGATTTTCGGCTTCAACGTGATGTTCTGGATGTTCTTCGAACAGGCAGGCAGTTCGTTCACGTTCCTGGCCGACAAGATCGTCGACAGGGCGTTCGGCTCGTGGACGTTCCCGGTGGCGTGGTTCCAGACCGTCAACTCGATGGCCATCATCACGCTCGCGCCGGTGCTCGCCTGGATCTGGGTGCGGCTCGGAACGTGGAATCCGTCGATCGCGCGCAAGTTCAGTTTCGGGCTGCTGTTCAACGGCCTGGCGTTCCTGCTGCTGATGTTCGCGCTGTCGTCGCTGGTCGACGTCGCCGGCAAGATCCCGTTCTGGACGCTGTTCATGGTGTACGTCATCCAGTCGGTGGGTGAGCTGTGCTTGTCGCCGATTGGCCTGTCGATGGTCACCAAGCTCGCCCCGGTGCGCCTGGTCGGCTTCGGCATGGGCGGCTGGTTCCTCTCGACGGGTATCGGCAACAACCTGTCGGGCATCTTCGCCGGCTACGTGAGCGGCGAGACGGGCATGACCACCGCGTCGGCCCTGAGCGGCTACACCTTCGGCTTCTGGGCCCTGTTCATCTCCGGCCTCGTCCTCTTCCTGCTGTCGTCAGTCCTGAGTCGCCTCATGCACGGCGTCAGGTAGGGGCCGGGTTGCCCGGCCCGTCAGACAAAGGGGAAAGGGTAAGGGATAACGGACAACGACAGCGAAAAAGGCGGAAGGGGCAAGCCCGAAGGCACAAAGGGCGGGCCACCCGCATTCGTCATTCGGCATTCGTCATTCACTTGGCGCGCTCAGGAGATGACGTCGGGGTAGGCCAGGAGGTTGACGAGTCGTCGGTACCGCGGGTCGTCGCGCAGGGCATCGAACCACGGGGAGACACGCAGGAGGACGAGGTACGGGTCGTGCCTGGCGTACGCCCGTTCGAGCAGGTCCAGCGCGTGCGCGCGCTGGTCCGCCCCCGCCAGCGGAAACGCGAGCAGCCCCTCCGACAATCCGGTGCCTGCACCGACGGTTCGTCGCAGTGCGTCCAACGTCGCCGACGCCTCCGTGCCGTGACCGGCGCGCGCGAGCGCCACCGCGCGAAACGCCGTGATCAGTGGATGGTGGGGATGACGACGAAGGGCCTCGTCGGCCATGTCCATCGCTTCGCTGGCACGTCCGAGCTGAATCGCCGCGAGCACCACGTGTTCGTACCCGCGGACGTCGTTGGCGTCGAGCGCGATCATCGCGCGACCGACGGTTGAGGCGTCGTCGAACCGCCGTGCATTGAAGAGCACCGCGGCGCGGGCATCGTGGTTGACGAGGCTGACGGGATCCATGGCCATGGCGCGTTCCGCTTCGGCGAGCGCCTCGTCGTGACGTCCCATGCCGGAGAGAAACAACGCGTGCCAACGCCGCGCGCGTGTGTGGCCGGGGTCGAGACGCAGGGCTTCGCGGAACGCGGCTCCCGCGCCGGTCCAGTCCCAGGTGCCGTAGTAGCGCGTGAAAGCCAGTGAGGCGTGCGCGTCGGCCAGGCGGGGATCGAGCGCCAGCGCGGAGGCTGCGTGGTCGTGCGCTCGCGCGAACGCGTCACGCGGCGCGAGTGTGTCGGTGAGGATGTAGTAGTCCGCCAACCCCGCGTGTGAGGGTGCGTGTGTTCCATTGATGGCCAGGGACTGCTCGAACCAGGACCGGGCACTCGCGAAGTCTTCCTCGGTGCCGCGTCCGAGGTGATAGCGGCCTTTCAGAAAGGCCGCTGTCACACGGTCGGGCTCTGGACCGTCGGACTGCAGCGAGGTCAAGGCGGATCGTGATGGTCGAGCGACGTCGTCGGGTGCGTGCCGCCCGACACCCGTCCAGACAACGACAGCCAGCAGCGGCAGGAGTGCCAGGCCGACGCGTGTGGCGGGCTGCTGCCACAACGGCCGCGACGGTTTCTGCCGCGCGTCGTCCATCCAGGCGACCTGGACGAGCAGGCGATAGCCCTTCCGGGGGAGGGTCTCGATGTAGCGCGGATGGGTCGCCGAGTCGCCGAGCGCGGCACGCAGCCGTTTGATCGCGGTGTTCAGGCCGCGGTCGAAGTCCACGAAGGTGTCGTCCGACCACAGCTCGCGATGCAGCTCGTCGCGCGTGACGAGTTCGCCGCGCCGCTCGAGCAGATGCGTGAGGATGCGCAGCGGCTGACCGCTGATGTGCACGCGGCGGCCGGCGCGGCGCAGATCGCCCGACGGGAGGTCGAGCTCGAACTGCGCGAAGCGGGCGCATCGCCTCTGCGGGGGTGTGGAGTCCATGACAGACGGCGTCGCTCATGAAACACATCCCGTCGCCGCCGATGGTTAACTCTACCGTATTACATGACCGGCCGCCGGCACCCGGCAAGGGGCAACCGGCCAGCGTCGTGGTCCGGCCTGGCCAGAGGCAACGTGTCACCAGCAGCCCCAACTACCGTGTTCGCAGCGTGTTGCGATGTCACGTGGAAATCATGCGGGGGCCATTGCCGTCGCAGGTGTCCTGCCGGACCATGCCGGCCATGCGTGCGCAAACAGTCGTTCGAGGTCTCGTGTGTGGCGTGGCGGCGTGTCTCGGGCTGCTGCTGTCAAGTCGTCGCGTCGAGGCGCAGCCGCAGGTCTGCGGTGACGGGACGACCTTCACCGTCTCGCTACCGAGCGTCGCCGACGGGCCCGGCGACTCCGTGACACTGCCGTCCGGATGTCGTGTCTACGCGCTGCTCGTCAGCGGGTTTGCTCGCAATGGGGCACTCGACGAACTGGTGTTCTACGACCTGGCCCACTATGTCCTCCAACAGGACGGCTACGTGCACTGGGCGTGGTGGAACAACCTGCTGAAGGAGTACATGGCGCGTCCGCTGCATCGCACCGAGACCTACAGACAGTTCCCCACCGACCTGCCACTCGGGCCGAATCCCGGCGATCCGCTGCAGGTCAGCACGCTCGTGCCGGGCGCACCGCGATGGAAGGCGGTGCCCGAGGAGGACACACAGTTCCAGGCCGACGCGCTTCGCATGGTGCAGGCCATCCGCAGCAGACACCCCGACGCCGTCGTGATCGTCGCCGGGCACAGCATGGGCGGGGCGTCCGTGGCGCGGTTGGGCACGAACGCCAGTCTTCCGCCCATCGATCTGCTCGCGCCCATCGATCCCGTCGGCAACCGGAGCGACGCGGTCGGGCAGATCGGCTCGCACACCTACAACTGGACGCGATGGCGAGCCACGCATCGGTTCCGCGGGTACCGGTCGGTGGATTGCGAGCGCAATGCGGCGGGCCTGTGCCGAAACGTCGGGACGTTCCTGAATCCCTCCTACAATTGCCAGCCCGTCGGCCCGTGGCAGTTGCGCCCCGCGCTGGCCGTCAGTCTGGCACCGCTCTACTGCCCGGGCAGGCACGTCGACCCGGGTACGCGGTTGTCGATGCACGCCAACGTGCGCCGGCTCTATCACCGCTGGCAGACGGAGGCCGAGTTCCCGTTCGACTTCACGTCACAGTATCTCTTCCAGCATCGAACTCCACTCGACAACAGCAGTCTGCTCACGAGCCGAAACGTTCAGCGTGCCGTGCTACGTAACGCCGCGCTCGAGAAGGATCCGGACAAGACCTGCAGCGTTGGCTTCGATCCACGCGACTCGTCACGCCTCTGTTCGGCCTCGGATGGACATGGCGAGATCGTCGGTCTTCGCGCGCCGACTCCCGGTCAGCCCGGGGGCGGCGTACCGGTTGCGCCGATCGCGATCGCGGCTCGTCAGTGGCCGGCCTTCGATCAGAGTCAGCCCAACGGCCATGCGACGTTTGCGGAGCGTCGCCATCTCCTCATCGAGATGAAGACCGCGACGGCAAGTTGGACGCATCGCCCCATCGACCCGGGTCTGTGCATGGTCTCGGCGGACATGCGGGCGATCGTCGAACACCTGCTTGGCGACATACCCAGCGAGCCCGCCGGTCCACCAGTGACGACCATCGATGTGTCGCCGTCGGCCAACGCCGCAGGCTGGCACAACGATGATGTGGTGCTCTCGTTCGTACCGGTCGGTGCATCGGGCCGAACGGTGACGGGGCTGACGGTGACCCTCACCGGTGCCACCAACGACGTCATCGAGACAGATGGCCGGCCGGCCGAGATCCTGGTGAACCGCGAAGGGACGACCGTCGCGTCCTGGTCGGCGCGTGACGGACTGAGCGTGGAGACGCCACAGAGCCTGACCATTCGACTCGACCGCACACCACCCATCGTCGTGGCCACTGCGAGTCCGGTGGCCGACGTCCAGGGATGGCATCACGATGACGCCACGGTGACCTTCACGGCGACCGATACCGGCTCCGGAGTTGCCACGGTGACTGCACCCGTAACGGTGACGACCGAGGGGGCAGGCCAGGAGATCGTGGGAATGGCGTCGGATGTCGCGGGGAACGTGGCGGCGGCAGCGATCACGGTGAACCTCGATCGCCAGCGCGTGACAGGCGCGCAGAGCGGTCAGACGTGGCTACTGGCGGAGGGGGCGGCCAACGCGATATTCACGGCCGAGATTCAGATCGGCAATCCGAGTGCGGAGTCCCTCGACGTGACAATCCGACTCCTGCCGCAGGCGGACGCCTCATTCACCGCCGCGAGCCGCGCGTTCACCGTTGCGCCGACCTCGCGCTTCACTGTGGCACTCCGAGAGGACTTCGGTCTCATCGGCAGCAGCTCGTTCGCGGTCAGCGCTGTCATCGCCGGCACCGAGACTCCGGCTGACGTCGTGGTGGAGCGGACGATGAGCTTTCCTGGGCCGGGGGCGACGGCGACTCACAACGCCGGCGGCGTCCTGCGTGCGTCGCCATCGTGGACGCTCGCCGAGGGCGCGACGACATTCTTCGACACGTTCGTGCTCGTGGCGAACGTCAATGCCACCCCCACGCTCGTCCGGGCGACGTACCTGACCGCAAGCGGCGGCGAGTACGTGAGCGAGCAGATCGCGCCACCCGAGTCTCGTCTCACGTTCTGGCCGAAGTACGAGCATCCGGCGCTGTGGTCCGCGGAGTTCTCGACGGTCATCGACTCGCTGACGCCCGGCAACGACGTCGTGGCGGAGCGCGCGATGTATTTCAACGGCTTCAACGGCGGCCATGACGCGTTGGGGATCCCCTCGCCGCGCACGACGTGGTACTTCGCGGAGGGTTTCACTGGAGGGAACACCGATGCGGCGTTCGAGACGTTTCTCCTGCTTGTCAACACGGGGGAGATGGATGCCACGGTCTCGGTCGACTATCTGCTCGATACCGGGGACGTCGTGAGCCGCGCGTATGCGGTACCGGCGCGACGCCGCGTCACTGTGTGGGTCGACGCAGAAGGCCGCAGCAGTGACCTGCGCCTGGCCAACGGCGCGTTCGGTATCCGTCTCACGGCCGATCGCCCGGTCGTCGCGGAGCGTGCGATGTACTGGGGCACGCCCTCGACGGGCGATCGGTCTACACCGATGTTCCCGTGGCGTGAGGGACATGTGACGGGCGGCATCGACTCGCCATCGTCGCGCTGGGCGTTCGCCGAGGGTGGCCAGGGCGTACTGGGGGCAGCGGGACAGCGGCATGACACGTTCATCCTCGTTGCCAACCCCAATCCCGTACCGATTGCAGTGCGTGCGACGTTCTACCGCGAAGACGGTCGTGGCGTGGTGCAGGAGGTGTGCGTACCGGCCAACACCCGGACGAACATCTGGACGGCCACCGTCCCTGCCCTGGTCAGCCACCGCTTCGCCACGGTTCTCGAGAGCGTGGCCAGTGCGCCGTGCGACACGGCGGGTGGCGAACGGTTCGTTGCCGAGCGCGCCGTCTATGTGGGATCTGCCGGCCACGTGAATGTCGGGACGCCGTGGCCGACGGAGGTGGCCACACCGCCCCCGCCGGAATGAGTTCATCTTGACAACCTAAATGTCGTTCCGCTAGGCTGCCTTCATCTTGTAGTCCTAAAGGAGGCGCCGTGGAGAAGCTCGACATCCCGCAGGGCACGCTGGACCTGATGATCCTGACAATCCTGACGCGGGAGCCGCTGCACGGATACGGGATCTCGCAGCGGCTCGCCACGCTCAGTCACGACAACTTCCAGGTCAATCCGGGGTCGCTGTTTCCGTCACTGTACCGGCTCGAACAGGACGGCAAGCTGAAGGCCGAGTGGCGGCCCACCGAGAACAACCGTAACGCGAAGTACTACAAGCTGACGGCGGCCGGGCGGAAGCAGCTCGAGCAGCATCGGCAGCGGTGGGACCGCGTGTCCTTCGCGATTACGAGCGTGCTGGAGGGAGCATGACCCTGCTGCGTCGTCTCACATCCGTTCTTGACTGGCTGTTCCGGAGACAGCGCGCGGAGCAGGGTCTCGACGAGGAACTGCGTACGTTCGTGGACATGGCGGTGGCCGAGAAGGTGCGCGACGGCCTGTCGCCGGCCGACGCGCGGCGCGAGGCGCTGCTGGAACTGGGCGGCTTCGAGCAGACGAAGGAGCGCGTACGTACCGGGCGTCATGGCGCGGCAGTCGACGAGATCAGTCGCGACGTGCGCTACGCGATCCTCGTTCCGCGGCAACCCGGGCTTCACGCTCGTCGTCGTGCTGACGCTCGCGCTCGGCATCGGTGCCAACACCGCGATCTTCAGCCTGATCGATGCGCTCATGCTGCGATGGCTGCCGGTACACAATCCGCAGGAGCTGGTGCAACTCTCCCTGCGAGAGGTTGGCGCCGTCGGGCCCGGAGGTGATTCGTTTTCGTACCCGATGGTTCGCGCGCTGGCCCAACAGCGAGACATCTTCGCGGGAGTGGCGGGATTCAGCGGCTATCGCTTCGAAGTCGGCACGCGCGACGGCGTCAGTCGCGTACCGGGTGCGCTGGTCACGGGTGGCTTCTACGACACCCTCGGCCTGGTGCCCGCCATCGGACGCCACCTCACCTTCGAGGACGATGAGCCTGGCGCGCCGCTGACGACCGTGATCAGCGATGGCTACTGGGAACGCAAGTTCGCGCGCAGCGCCGACGTCATCGGACGCACGATCCCGGTCAACGGCCTGGCGGTCACGATCGTGGGCGTCAGTCCGCGCGGATTCACCGGTGCGAACGTGGGGCAGGCGGCCGACATCACGATGGCCTTTGCCGCGCTGCCGCTCGTGAGTCCGTCCGCGGCTCCGCTGCTCGAGCGCGGCAACTTCTGGCTGCGCGCCCTCGCCAGGCCGCGGGCCGGCCTGTCATGGGAGGCCGCCACCGCGCAACTCAACGCCGCGTGGCAGCGGATGGCCGACGATGTGATTGCGCCGCACTGGCCGGCACCGCGCCGGCAGGCGATGGCCGCGTCGGTGTTTCACCTGAAGGCTGGAGGCACCGGCCACACGTTCCTCCGCTCGGTCTATCGCACGCCGCTCCTCGTGCTGATGGCCGTCGTCGGGCTGGTGCTGCTGATTGCGTGCGCGAACGTGGCGAGCCTGCTGCTCGCGCGCGCGTCGGCGCGGCAGCGCGACATCGCGGTACGACTCGCCATCGGTGCCGGCCGCACTCGCATCGCGCGACAACTGCTCGTCGAGAGCACGCTGCTGTCGCTCGCCGGTGCGGTGTTCGGCGTGGGGTTGGCCTGGCTCGCCAGCCGCTCTCTCGTCGATCTCATGTCGACAGGGCCGTTGACCGTCGAGTTCGATCTCACGCCCAACTGGCGCGTCCTCGGTTTCACGAGTGCCGTGGCGATCGCCACAGGCATGTTGTTCGGTGTGGCGCCCGCACTCCAGGCCACGGCTACGCGTCCGGCCGCGGCGCTGAAGGAAGAGTCGAGAGGGACCACGTCGCGGTCGCGGCTGCTGCCATGGCTCGTGACGGCGCAGGTCGCCATGTCGCTGGTCCTGCTGGCCGGTGCCGGCTTGTTCGTCCGCACGCTGCAGAATCTCCGGGACCTCAATCCCGGCTTCACGGCCGAGGGCGTCCTGCTCGTGCCCTTCGAGTTCGACGCGAGCGGCGCTGTCAGCGCGCTCTACTCTTCGCCCGAACTGCTCGAGTCGATCGCACGACTGCCCGATGTCGTGACGGCCACCTGGGCGACACACACGCCGCTGAGCGGCTCGACGTGGAGCGATCCCGTCGTGCCCACCGGGCGACCGCTTCCCGAGAAGGACAACGCGATCTTCATCGGAGGAGGGCCGGACTTCTTCACGACGCTGGGAATTTCCCTGCGGTCCGGGCGTGCGTTCACCGGGCACGACACAGCGGAAAGTACCGCCGTGGCCATCGTCAACGAGGCGTACGCGCGTGAGCATTTCGGCGAGAGCGATCCCATCGGCGAGCACCTCGCCGCAACGATGGGAGGACAGCCCAGGACCCTGGCGATCGTCGGCGTCGCGGGCAACGTGTCCACACGGGGACTGCGCGCCGCGCCGCCGCCGATCGTTTACGTGCCGTACACGCAGAGCGCGCGCAGCCAGCCACCGACACTGGTCATCCGAGCGCGCGCGCCTGGCCGTGCGGCAACGGCGATTCGAGACGTGCTTCGCGCGCGTCTGCCTGACGCGCCCATCGAGGTGCGTCCCCTGACGATGCAGGTGGAATCCACCATCGTGCAGGAACGCATGATGGCGACGCTGGCGGGCGCATTCGGATTGCTCGCACTGACCTTGGCGTGCGTAGGGCTCTATGACCTGCTGGCGTACGGCGTTGTGCAGCGGACCCGGGAGATCGGCATCCGCATGGCGCTCGGGGCGCGTATGACGGGCGTGGTGACGCTCGTGCTCGCCGGTGGCGCACGTCTCGTGCTGATCGGCGTCCTCGTCGGCCTGCCGCTCGCGTGGGTGGCGTCGCGCTGGATCGAGTCGATGTTCTTCGGCGAGACGCCCGCCGATCCCGTGACGATCGGCGGCGCCGTCGCGCTGCTGGTGCTCACGGCGCTCGCGGCCGCGTGCATCCCCGCCCTCCGCGCCGCCCGCGTGAACCCGATCACCGCCCTGCGGAATTAACCCTCTCGACATCCATCCGTCGCATCCCTGTCACAGGCAGCGCGCTAACTGTCAGTGGCGCGTGTGGCAGGGCCGCGTGCGCGCGCGTGCTGGCGAACGTCCGGTGAGCGCAGGAGTCGAGGGACATCACATGAGTGCGTATCGAATAGTCAAGAACATCGTGCTGGCGGTTGTATGTGTCGTGGTTGTGACGACCACCGCCTCGGCGCAACAGACCGAATCACGGATCGTCGGCCGCGTCACCGACGCCAATGGCGACGCGTTGCCGGGCGTGTCGGTGAGCGTCACCGCCACGCGGACGGGCGCGTCCCGTACCGTCGTGACCGACGGCGACGGGCGTTATACAGCGACCAACCTGGGACCGGGATCGTACGAGGTCGTCGCCGAGCTCGACGGCTTCGCCCCGCGTCGTGGCGCGCTCACTGTCGGTGCCGGCGACATCAAACCGTTCGATCTCTCACTGGCCGTGGCGGGCGTGGACGAGACCGTCACGGTGACGGCCGACGCCGCCGCGCTCGATCTCATGTCTGCCCGGCTCGGCGTGAACGTGTCGCCCGACGAAGTCGATCACCTGCCCGTGAACGGCCGCAACTTCGCGAACCTGATGACGCTGGCCACCGGCGCGACGAGCGACGGCAACGGCGGCTGGGCGAGCGTGCGCTTCAACGGCAAGTCGAACCAGCAGAACTACCTGAACTACGACGGCGTCGACGGCACGTACGTCTGGGATGCGAGCCCCGGCTACCTCAACGCCACCGGCTCGCAGTTCCGGCTGCAGACGTCGATGGAGTCGATTGCCGAGTTCCGCGTGAACTCGGGACTCGCGCCCGCCGAGAGCGGGCTCGGTGCCGGCGGCAACATCACCGTGATCAGCAAGAGCGGCGGCAACCGCTTCACCGGCTCGATCTTCGACTACCTCCGCAACGACGCGCTCGACTCGGCGAGTCCGTACGACGACAGGAAGCAGAAGCTGGAGTTCAACCAGTTCGGTGGATCGATCGGCGGCCCGCTCGCACGTAACCGCACGTTCTTCTTCGGCAGCTACGAAGGGCTGCGACAGACGACGGGGCTGTCGTTCACCGAGGCCGTCCCGAGTGACGAGGCGATCCGCCGCATCATGGCCGGCGAGCCCGTCGGCAGCGGATCGGGACAGAACGCGGCGCGCACGCAGGCCGTGGCACCGCTCCTCGCGGGCTTCCCGCGCGGAACGACGTCGACGGCCAATCCGCTGCTGGCGCTCGCTACGCTCGACACGGAAGCCACGCAGCGCGAGCACACGTTCTCGGCCCGCGTCGACCATCGCTTCACGCCGAACCAGTCGACGTACGCGCGCGTGCTGTACAGCCACGGCGAAGTGGACACGCCGGACCGCACCGTGACGCCGCGCCGCGTGCGCGCCACGCAGTCGCCGATGAACGTCGTGGCCAATCACCAGTCGCTCTTCGGCATGAACGTGGTGAACGAAGTGAAGGTCGGCTTCAACCGTCCGCGGTACGACGCGCTCGCGTTCGGTCCGGCAGGCTACGACGCCACGCAGGTGTCGCTCTCGGGTACCGTCAACTCCTCGTCCGTCGACGCACGCGGCACGACGGGCGTCGCCCGCAGCGGCCTGCTCGTCCGCGCGACGAGCAACGCCTCGACGAACGGACAGGCGTACGACCCGCGCTCGATCTCGCTCAGCGACACGATGACGCTCGTGCGCGGCGCGCACACGCTGAAGATCGGCGGCGAGTACCGGAACATCGAGTCGCAGTTCCGGTTCCTCGGCAGCACGGAGATCGTCTACGGCGGCATCAACGAGTTCATCGACAACCGTCCGACGCAGGTCGCCGTGTCGCTCGACTCGCCGGTGTTCACGCCGCAGCAGTACTACCTGATCGGCTTCGTGCAGGACAGCTGGCGCGTCACCAATCGCCTCACGCTGGATCTCGGTCTCCGCTACGACTTCTACTCCGTCGTCAAGGAGAAGAGCGGCCAGGCGCGGCCGTTCTTCATCGAGGAGAATGCATTCAGCGAGGATCCGGACAACTTCTATGATGCCGATCGCAACAACTTCGCACCACGGTTGTCGGCGGCGTATCAGCTCACCGACAAGACCGTCCTGCGGGCGGGATATGGCTGGTTCTACGGTCCCGGTCAGTTCGAGGATCGGATCCAGCCGATCGAGAACTTCATCGAGCGGCGGCGCGTGCAGACGACAGACGTGGCAGGTGGCGCGCTCGCGTATCCCGTCGACCCGGCCGTCTATCGCAACCTGCTCTCGGTGCGCGGATACACGCACCACAGGCCTGACGAATACAACATCCAGTACGGCGTCAGCGTCTCGCGCGAGCTGCCGGGGGCTGTCAACCTGACAGTCGGCTATACGGGCAGCCAGGGCCGCGACATGTTCCTGCGCGGCGTGGCCAACACGTTCGACAACGCGACGCGGCAGCGACAGGTGCCATCGGTGGGGCAGGTCGACTACAAGACGTCGGGGTGCGTGGACGGTCTGGTCATCAACGGCAACCCGATCAGCGGGTGCGGCCGCGCGAGTTACGACGCGCTGCAGATCGGCCTCACGCGTCGCTTCAAGTCGGGCCTGAGCGGCGGCCTGCAGTACCAGTACTCGCGCAACGAAGGCACGACGCAGGGGTCGAACGAAGCCGCGACGGCGTCGAACACGTTCGACTATGGCACGGAGTTCGGGAGGAACCTGACCGACATCCCGCACACCTTCAACGGCTCGCTCGTCTACGCGCTGCCGTTCGACGGGCGCTGGTCCGGCGGCTGGCGCATCGGCGGCATCGTCAACGCGCGCAGCGGCCTGCCGATCAACGTCACCATCAACAGGCCCGATACGGTGTCTGTCAACGGCGTCACGGTGACCAACGTGCCGGGCGGCAACACGCGTGGGACGCAGCGGCCCGACCTGGTACCCGGTGTGGACCCCTATCTGAAGGACGGCGTGCGCTGGCTCAATCCCGCGGCCTTCGCGGCGCCGATGCCCGGCACGTTCGGTAATCTCCCGCGCAACTATCTGCGTGGTCCCGGGTTCTGGCAGCTCGATCTGATGACGAGCAAGGACTTCCGTCTCGGCGGCAGTCAGGGGCTGCAGGTGCGACTCGAAGTCTTCAACGTGACCAATGCGCTGAACTACGAGAGTCCCGCTGCCACGCTGCCGGCCGGTACCATCGGCCAGCCGTTCACCGACGCGCAGGCCGGCACGTTCGGCTACATGCTCGGCCCGCTGAATCGCACCGTCGGCCTCGGCACGGCGCGTCAGATGCAGTTGTCGGTGCGGTATCTGTTCTAGACGCTGACGACGGGTTGAAACCCGTTCGCTCCATTCGTAATCAGGAGATTCAGATGGAGGCCAGGGGTTTCAACCCCTGGCACTTCTGCACGTCAGAAAAATCGCTTCAGGAGGCCGATCGCACCCTGCTTCCACGGGACGCGGTGAGAGATGCCCGAGGCTTGTGCGAACTGGTCGCGGTGGGCGATGTACCACTCGAAGTTGCGCAGCAGGGCGTCGCGATTGGAGAACCGCGGCGTGAGCGCCAACTGGCGTTCGGCCTTCTCGATCGAGACGAACGAATCCTTCGAGGCCGTCTCGTACACCCACTTGTAGAGCGGCGACACGCCGAGGGCTTCAAGGAACCGGAGCCCCCAGATCGCGGGTGCGGCGGGGAAGCCGATGATGCGCCTGCCGAAGCCGGCGCGATCGAGCACGACCTGGTAGTCCTCACGCATCGTGAGGAACTCCTTCGCGCCGATGTTGAACGTGTCGTTGACGGCCGCGACGGGCATCTGCAGGCAGCGCACGATCGCCTCGCACAGATCCTCGACGTCGAGCAGCTGGTACCTGTTGCGACCGTTGCCGATCATCGGGAAGTTGCGCTTGTCGAGCGCCCAGTCGTAGAGCAGCGCGAACACGCCGAGGCGCTCCGGGCCGATGAACGACTTGGGCCGCAGCACCGGCACCACCATGCCCGCCGCACGGAACTCGTCGGCCACCTGCTCGGCCTCGACTTTCGCGATGCCGTACGGCCCCACGCCGTGCAGCCTGTCGGTCTCGAGCAGCGGATGGTGATCGGGGATGCCGTACACGGCCGTCGACGAGATGTGGACGAACCGCTCAACGCCGTGACGCTGCGCGTGCTCGAGCATGATCCGCGTGCCGACGACGTCGGTGGTGTGGATGTCTTCGGGCGAATAGAGCGGCAGGGCCGCCGCGCAGTGCACCACGTAGCGACAGCCCTCGAGCGCCGAGTCGACGTCGGTGCGAACGCGGATGTCGCCCCGAACCTCGCGGATGAGCGGCCGCATGTCGGGGTACGTGAACGGCTCGAGGTCGAGCGACGTCACCGCATAGCCGCGGACGTGCAGGTAGCGAACGAGGTTGATGCCGAGAAAGCCGGCGCCGCCGGTGACGAGCACGCGCGGCGCATCGGCCGGCACAGGAGTCGAGGAAGCCACAGACACAAGGGAGAATTGTATCGTCTCGGCCTTGGGCCATAGGCCTTCGGCCTTCGGGGCATCGGTCGGCGCAGCAGCAGGGCCGGCCCCACCCACAGCCCCGTGTGGGATCATGCGTGTCGTGCCTACGCTGCTGCTGTGTGCCGCACGGTCCGGATCGCACATCGACGCCTTCAGGCATGCGGCGCGGCGGGCTCGCGTCGATCTGCGGGTAGCGACGACCGCGGACGACCGTCGCGTGCGTCCGGATGGGGGGCCGATCGACGGTGTGCTTGCGGCCGATGCGCAGGGGGCCGTGTTGGCGGCGCAGGTCGCGGAGACGCACGGGTTGCCGTGGCATCGGCCCGACGGCGTACGCGTCGCTACCGATCGACTCCTCTCGCGCGGCAGGCTGCTCGCCGCGGGATTGCCGGTCCCGTGGTTCGTCGGCGTGCCCGCGCATGGAGACGATGATCTCGAGCGCCTCACGCGCGTGCGGTTCCCGTGTCGTGTCGCGCCTGCGGCGGTGTGGGGCGGTCAGCCGGTGCGCGTTGCGTCGTGGGATGCGTTGATGGACGCGCGCGCGCAGAACGGCGACCGTGCGGAGGGCGTCGGCGACACCCTCATCGTCGAGGCGATCGCGCCGGGGCGTGCATTCGAACTGCTTGGTGTGCTGGAGCAGGGGGCGCTGCGTGTGTTCGCACTGTTCGAAGGGTTCGGCGTCGATGGCCGATCAGCCGAGGTGTCGACGGCCGATGTCGAGGCGGCCATCCACGTGACACCCGCGCCGTTGAAGCCCGCACGGCAGCATGTGGTGGCTGGACACATCGCGCGCGCGGCGCTGACGCTCGGCCTGCACCACGGTCCCATCCATGCCGCATGTCGTGTGGACGATGACGACATCGTGGTGCTCGACGTGTGGCCCGTGGCCGGCGACGGCGCACTCGCGCAGGCGATTCCCGTTGTCGATCCCGATGGCGTGCGCTGCGGTCTCGAGGACGTGCTCGTCGCGCACGCGCTCGGACGTCCGCTCGATGGCTACGGCCATCAGGGCATCGCACGCGGGGTGCTGACCGTGGGCCTGCCGGACGACGCGGAGGCCCCGACGCGGATGGCCATCGTCGGGACCATGCCCCACGTGACGGATGCTGTCGTGACGGGTACGACGTGCGTGGTGTATGCGGAAGCCGCGCGACCCGAAGACGTCGTGGCGACGCTTCGTGGCGTAGCGCGCCACATCGGCGCGGCTGGCCAACTCGTCGCGCGTCAGGACGAGGCCGGCGTGTAGCCGGGCGGCAGGGCGCCGCTCTCGCCGAAGAAGTACTCCTCCATGTGCT